>JAKZYK010000092.1:0-3279 GCA_047514485.1 Gammaproteobacteria bacterium | reverse complement strand
AGTGGGTTGTCATCAACTTCTGGGCAACATGGTGCGGGCCGTGCATGGTGGAGATCCCGGAGCTGATGCGTTTCCACGAGCGTCACAAGGATCACGACGCGCTCGTCATCGGCGTGAACTTCGAGGAGATCGAGACCCCTGCGCTTGAGGAGTTCATCGCGCAGATGCGCATCAACTATCTGGTGGTGCGCGCCGGCGACACGCCGCTGCTTCCTTTCGAGCCGCTCAAGGGGTTGCCGTCGACGTTCTTCGTCGATCCGAACGGCGAGCTGGTCGCGAGTCACGTCGGGGCGGTGACCGGCGAAGCGATCGATGACTTCCTTGCCCGGGAAGCACAGCGCAGTGCGCAGGAAGCGGCTTCATCCGGTGCCGCGTCCGAAGAAGCACACGGAGCTCCCGAAACGCTCGAGGCGCAGTGAACACTTCGTCGTTCGACCCATTCGACGATAGTGCAATCTCGCCGCGGGCGGTGCACGCCGCGGCGCGGCCTGCCGGCCGTCGCGGCGGCATCATCGGACATTGCCGCAGTCCGGCATTGCCCGCCCCACATTCCAGTGGAGCCGGTCCACGTGATGATCGAGTGCTGAGGAAGTCCTGATGGGGTCGAGCCTGCTCCGGCGCGTCGCGAGCCTGGTGGCCGTCTGCCTGCCGCTCGCCTCGGGCGTCGCCCCCCGTGCCTCGTTCGGCGCGTACGAGCCGGCCAACGCTCTGGCGCACGCGGCATCGCCCTATCTGCGGCTGCATGCACACGACCCCGTGCACTGGCGGGAGTGGAGCCCGGAGCTCGTGGCGCAGGCCAAGTCCGGAAACCGGCTGATCTTCGTCTCCGTCGGTTACTTCGCGTGCCACTGGTGCCACGTGATGCAGCGCGAGAGCTTCTCCGACCGCGACGCCGCGGCGCTGCTCAATGCGCACTTCATCTCCGTGAAGGTCGATCGCGAGCTCGATCCTGCGCTCGACGCGCAGCTCCTGCAGTTCGTTCAGGCCACGCTCGGCCACGCGGGATGGCCGCTCAACGTCGTGCTCACCCCGGACGGGCTCCCCTTGTTCGGATTCACCTACCTGCCGGTCGCGGACTTCACGCGGCTTCTGGAGCAGATTGTCAGCCGGTGGGCGGCCGACCGAGACTCGCTCGCCGCCGCGGCGCGCGATGTCTCCGATGCGCTCGAGAGCGCAAGGCGCCCGCGAGCGGCGGGAGCGATGGACGCGGCGGGCGTGCGCGTCTTGGGCGATGCGTTCACGCAGCAGGCGTCGGAGATGGCCGACGGGCTCGCCGGCGGGTTCGGACAGCAGCAGAAGTTCCCGTCCGCCCCGCAGCTCGCGCTGCTTCTCGACTCGCAGCGCAGGCAGCCGATTGAAGCGCTCGGAGGGTTCCTGCGACTCACGTTCGGCGCGATGGCCTCGCTCGGGCTTCGCGATCAGATTGGCGGGGGCTTCTTCCGCTACGTGACCGACCCGGGCTGGCAGGTGCCCCATTTCGAGAAGATGCTCTACGACAATGCGCTGCTCGCGGAGCTCTACTTCGACGCCGCCGACGTGCTCGGCGAGCCCGCCTTCGAGACGGTCGCGATGGAGACCGTGGAGTTCATGCTGCGCGAGCTCGCGTCTCCCCTCGGCGGGCTCTATTCGAGTCTGTCCGCGGTCGATGCGGGCGGCAAGGAGGGCGGGTACTACCTGTTCGACGCCGGAGATCTCGATCGCGTGCTCGACGGCGAGGAACGCCGGGTCGCGGGCATCGCATGGGGGCTCGACGGAGTGTCCCCAATCGCGCACGGGTATCTGCCGGTCCAGGCGGCGGAGTCGAGCGAGGAGGTGGCCCGCAGCGCCGATCTATCCGTGGAGGAGGCCGCGGCGCGGCTCGACTCGGCGAGAAGAAAGCTGCTCGGAGTGCGTGGCGGGCGCGAGCTTCCACGCGATGAGAAGCTTCTCGCAGGGTGGAACGGCCTCGTGCTCTCCACGCTCGTGCGCGCGTCGCTGCGCCGTGGCGGCGCGCGGTTCGAGGCGCCAGCTCGTGGCGTCGTACGCTTTCTCACCGGCGAGCTGTGGGACGGAGCGAAGCTCGTGCGGGCTCGGGCCGACGAGGGGGCCGAGAAGGGGGCGGACGGGCACTCGGTCACACCGGCAACCACACCGGCGACGCTGCAGGACTACGCCTACGTCGCCCGCGGCATGATCGCGTTCGCGAAGGCGCACGGGCGCGAAACGCACTGGGAGCTCGCGCGCAGCATCGTCGAGGGCGCATGGGAGCGCTTTCGTACTGTCGGCGGCTGGCGACTGTCCGACGCGCGCGGGCTCCCCTATTCCGGGGTAGAGCCCGCTATTGCGGACGGTCCGATGCCCTCGCCCTCGGCCGTGCTCCTCGACGCCACGATGCACGTTGCGAACCATTTCGATGACGATGCGCTCCGCGCGAGGGCGCACGCCGCGCTGCTCGCGGACGATGTCGGCATGCGCCAGGCCGCGTTCTTCCATGCGACCCGCATTCGCGCGCTGTGGCGATGGCGGCTCGCTCAGGCAGACTGAAAACGGACCGCGAAGTTGTTCAGACACACTGAGACAAATCGGATGACGACGGGACGCACGGTCAAGTCGTTCACGCAGGAGCCGTCGCGGCTGTCGGCCATGATCGACGAGAGATATGGGCAAGCTGGTGGAGAGCCAGCTCGAACGGGCCGTCCAGGCGCTCACGGAGCGCGATTCCAAGCTGGCGTCGGACGTCGTCGAACGGGACGAGCGCGTCGACGAGATGGAGGGCGAGGTCCGCGAGTACGCCGTGCAGCTTCTGGCCCGGCGGCAGCCGATGGCGAGAGACCTGCGTCTTGTCATCACGGTCGGCCGGTATGGCGACGGGAGGTGTTTCCCGCCTCGGCCGGCCGCGGTGGGCGGTACGGCGGCGAATAGGCGGACCTCAGTCGTTCGCCAGCGCGCGGCGTAGCGCCGCGGCGATGCGCTCGACGCCGGGGAGGTAGTCCTGTTCGAGCTTCGGCAGCGGCATCACGGTATCGAAGCCGGTCACCCGCTCAATCGGGGCGAGCAGGCAGTCGAGGGCGCGCTCGGCCGCGCGTGCCGCGATCTCCGCCCCGAAGCCGCCGGTGTACGGCGCCTCGTGCGCGATGACGAGCCGGCCGGTGCGGCGCACCGAGCCGAGCACCGTGTCCTCGTCGAAGGGGCAGATGCTCGCGACATCGATGAGCTCGACGCCTGCTCCCTCGGCTTCGAGGCGTGCCGCGGCGGCGCGGCTCTCCCACATCGCGCCGCCCCACGAGACGAGGGTGACGT
>JAKZYK010000091.1:0-5722 GCA_047514485.1 Gammaproteobacteria bacterium | reverse complement strand
CACTCGCGAAACGCGCGGGCGAGGGCCGCACCGGCCGTGTAGTCCTCCCCGAGCACCCGTACTGTATCCGGCCGCTCGGCAGTGACTGCCTCGACGTTGCGGTAGATCTGCCCGCCGGGCGCTCCCTGCTCGTCGAGCACCAGCACGTCGATACCGTGCTCGCGCGCCGCGATCGCGGCGGACATGCCGGCCGGACCCGCGCCGATGATCGCCAGCTCGACGATGTTGCTCACTACGCTATCCCGCGGACGCCGTGCCGGCGGCCCACCCGCACACTCGCCCGCACCTCGGCCGTGAACGCCCGACAGATCGGCTCGTATCCGGACTGGGCGTCGCTCATCTCCCCACATCCCGCGCGCCGCACCGGCGATGCACACACATCTTCACCCGCGCCTCGGCCACACAGGCCTGCCGACCCGGCCCGCATCCGGTCTGCGCTTCGCTCATCCCGCTGCTTCCCGCGCACCATGCTGGCGGCGCACCCGCATGCCCGCCCGCACCTCGATCATGCAGGCTTGGCGGTTCGGCTCGCCGTCGATCTCGACGAGACATTCGTGACAGTTGCCGATAAGGCACCACGGACCACGCGGCGCGCCCGAGATGGGGGTGGTGCGAAACGCGAGGACGCCGTTGGCGAGCAGTGCGGCCGCCACGGAGTCCCGCGCGCACGCCTGGAGGGTCGCCCCTTCGAGGTTGAACGTGATGGCGCCGGCGGCGTCAGGCAGCCTGCGAAACATCGAAGCGATCCGTTGCGAAGCAGGACATCTCCTTGGGGACCTCGCCGTCTATCACCCAGCGGCTCACTTCGAGCGCGTGGTTCGCCGCAAGGGTGACCCCGCTGTGGCAGGTGAAGACGAAGGCGCCAGGGTGTGTTTCCGACTGGTCGTAGATGGGAAATCCGTCCGGGGTCATCACCCGCAGCGCTCCCCAGGTGCGCACTACGCGGAGCGCTGAGATGCACGGAAAGACGCGCACCGCACGGTGCGCGATGTCGCGACTCGTGCGCGTGAGCACCGAGGTATCGAAGCCGCGCTCTTCCTGCGATGCGCCGAGCAGCAACGAGCCCTCGTCGGTCTGGCGCACACCCGGGGTCGGATGGTCGAGCCACGGCGCGGTGCGCTCCGTGACCAGGATCTGCCCGTGCTCGGGGTAGACCGGCACGTCGAGCCCGACCATTGCGCCGAGCGCCTTCGAGCCGTGGCCGGCGGCGATGACCACCTTGTTGCCGGTGACCGTTCCGCGCTCGGTGCGGATGTCGAAGCCGCCGCCGGCAAGGGCGCGGATGTCATCGGCGCGCGCGCCGGTGAGGTAGTCCGCGCCATGTACCGCGAGCGATGCGTGCAGGCCGCGCATGAGCTTCAGCGGATTCGCGTGTCCGTCGTAGGGGCTGTAGGCGCCACCGACGACTTCCGGTCCGCACGCCGGCAGCAGTTCGCGGACGCGCCCGGATTCGAGCATCTCGTAGTCGTAGCCCGCGTTCCCGGCCGCCCGCCGGAGTCCGTCGAGCATCGATTCCAGATTGGAGAGCTCCTCGTCGGACAGTGCCGGGATCACCCCGCCCGGACGCCCGTAGCACGGCGCGTGTCCGCAATCCTCCACGAGTGCATCGGAGAGCGCGAACCAGCGCTCGGACGACACGCGCGACCATAGCGCGTACTCCGGCCGCCCAACCCCCTTGCCCTGCACCCACACGAGACCGAAGTTGCCGCGGCTCGCGCGGTACGTCGCATCCTCCTCGTCGAGGACTGCGACCCGCTGCCCGGCGCGCGCGAGGCCGTACGCGATCGCACCGCCGACCAGCCCGGCGCCAATCACCACCACGTCGTAACCGTCACCGCGCATCGGGACTCCGTCCAGGGAGTTGAGAGCGCCCGTGAGCATAACCCGGTTCGGGCGTGCGGCAGAGTGTCGGCGCGCGGGTACCCCGCGTTCTCGACTCGTGCCGGACGGAAAGCGATGATAGGTGCCCGAGCCCCACACGGCGGGGAGGAGCGATGAGCAAGGTCATCTCGGCCGATTCGCACGTGCAGGAGCCGCCCGAGCTCTACGAACGCATCCCGAAATCTCTCCGGCACCGCGTGCCGCGCATCGTCGAGCGCGACGGAGGTCGAGCGTGCCGCGAAGCTCGGGTATCGATCGATCAAGGTGCCGATCACCAATCGCGCGCGACCCTATGGCTTCGACGCCTGACGTGACGGCCGGAACCCGAGAGGACGTACCCATGGACGACACGAAGCAAGCGCTGCTCGATCGCATCGAAGCCGATCGCGGCATGCTGCTCGAGTTCTACACGAAGCTCGTGCAGGCGAAGAGCCCGAATCCGCCCGGCGATACGCGCGAGGCGGTCGCGCACATCAGGACCCTTCTCGACGCCCAAGCCCTCCCTTATCGAATCATCGACCCCCACCCCGAGTTTCCAAACGTGGTCGGCGCCTTCGATTGCGCGAACCCGGGGCGCCATCTCGTGCTCAACGGGCACATCGACGTCTTCCCCGCCGGCGACCACGAGACCTGGTCGCACGGCGGTCCGTGGAGCGGCGCGATCGAGGACGGCAAGGTGTGGGGGCGCGGCTCCGCCGACATGAAGTGTGGGACGAGTGCGTCGATCTTCACGTTCATGTACCTGCACGAGCTTCGCGACCGGCTCAACGGCCGCCTCACCCTCACCGCCGTCTCCGACGAGGAGACGTTCGGACCCTGGGGAGCGCGTTACCTCATCGAGCACCATCCCGAGGTGCACGGCGATTGCTGCCTGAACGGCGAGCCGAGCAGCCCCTACAGCATCCGCTTCGGCGAGAAGGGTCCGTTGTGGGTCGAGTTCAAGGTGAAGACACGAGGCGCGCATGGTGCGTACACCCATGCCACGGAGAGCGCGAGCAGGATCGGCGCGCGCCTCATTGCGGATCTGCTGCGCCTCGAGGAGATGGACACTCCGGCGCCGGGCAACGTCGGGCCGCTGCTCGAACGCTCGGCCGTGACCACGGACCGGGCGCTCGGTCCCGGGGCGTCGGAGATCATCCAGAAGGTGACCGTCAACATCGGTGTGGTACGCGCGGGGCTCAAGGTGAACATGATTCCGAGCGAGTGCGTGATCGAGGCCGATGTCCGTTTGCCAATCGGCGTCGACAGCGATCGGGTGCTGGCCGAGATCGACCGGATCCTCGCCGACTATCCGCAGGTGAGCTACACCGTCATCAACCACGCACCGCCCGCATGGTGCGATCCGGAACACGAGATGGTCGGCATCATCCAGGCGAACGTGAAGGCGCTGCGCGGATTCGAGCCGGAGCCGACCTCGAGCCTGGGCGGCACCGATGCGCGGCTGTGGCGCTACATCGACGTACCCGCGTACGTCTACGGCCCGTTCCCCACCGGCATGGGCGCCGGCGACGAGCACGTACCGATCGATGATTTTCTGCACGTGGTGAAGACGCACGTCCTCTCCGCCTATGACTACCTGTCTCGCTGAACGAGACGGATGACCGCCGGCGCGCGGGGAGAGCGCCAAGAGGAGCGGAGTCGGCGCATTGCAAAACGCGATGACCGCCGACGCGCGGGGAGAGTGCCCTGATTGCCATGCGGCGATCGGTTTCCTATAGTGCGCCCCGCGTTGGATAGCTCCTTGCACCGGTCACCCCATACATGTCGCTCACACACTCCGATATCGCCGAAATCATCAGGCTCGTCGATCAGAGCACGCTTGATGAGTTCGTGGTCGAGGTCGGCGATCTGAGAGTCGAGATACGGCGCAAGGGTGCGGCGCCTTCCTCTCCGAGTGCATCCGTAGCGCCCGCTTCATCCGCGCCTCCGTCGCCCGCGCCTTCTTCGCCTGCACCTGCACCGGCCGCCGCGGATCGGCAGAGCGTGCCGGCGACGCCCGGCGAGCCGGCCCTCGGTGAAGGACAAGTTGCAGTCCGCTCTCCGATGGTGGGGACCTTCTACCAGCGCCCATCACCTGATGAGCCCGCGTACGTCGAGGTCGGCAGCGAGGTCGAGGCGGATGCGCCGCTGTGCCTGGTGGAGGTCATGAAGCTCTACACGACGATCTACGCGAAGACACCGGGACGCATCGCCCGGATCTGTGCGAGCGACGCCGAACTCGTCGAATACGATCAGATCCTGTTCATCATCGATCCGGATTGAGGCGGTTTACTGCACACTGCGCCGCCGCAGGGGAGACCCGACCATGAGACTCGAAGGGAAAGTCGCTCTCGTCACCGGTGCCGCCGCAGGAATCGGTGCCGCCGTCGCGCGCCGGTTCGCAGTCGAAGGCGCCTCGGTGGCGCTCACCGATGTACGCACCGAGGAAGGCGCCGCGCTCAGCGCGACGCTCAACGCGGACGGCCACCGGACGTGCTTCGTGCCGCTCGACGTCGCCTCCGAGTCTCAGTGGGCAGAGGCCGTCACGCGGGTGACCGAGACGCTCGGATCGCCGACGGTGCTCGTCAACAACGCCGGAATCTACGCCCGGCGTCTCATCGAAGAAACCAGCGCCAGCGAGCTGGACCGGATGATGGCCGTCAACGTGAAAGGGGTCTTCCTCGGCATAAAGGCGGTGCTACCGGCGATGCGTGGGGCAGGCGGAGGGTCGATCGTCAACCTGTCGTCGGTCGCCGGAATAGTCGGAAGCGCATACTCGTCGGACTACAACGCATCGAAGGGCGCGGTGCGCATCCTGACGAAGTGCACGGCCGTCCAGTACGCGAAGGACAATGTCCGCTGCAACTCGGTCCATCCCGCGCCTATCGACACCGACATGGGGCGGGAGGCGGTGCCCGAGGGTGAGATCAGGGAGCAGCGGCTGCAGGAAATCCCGCTCGGAAGAATGGGCACCCCTGATGAAGTCGCGAACGCGGTGCTCTTCCTCGCATCCGACGAGGCTTCCTACGTCACCGGCAGCGAGCTGGTCGTCGACGGCGGATTCACCGCGCACTGAGCTTCCGGACACAGGCCGTGCGCGGCCCCGGGGCGCCGTCCCGCAATCATGATTGACTCCTGCCGTACTGCCATCCCAGATACCTCACCAGTTACTGCAGGAGGTCCAGCAGCTCATCAACTCGGATGGCGGAACGATCATCCCCGCATTCGGCAGCGACGTTGCGGCGGTCAACGACAAGGTCGGAGTGCCGTCACAGATCGGCGGCGGCTGGGAGATGGACGGCGGTCACTTCATCAAGCGCTGGTGGATGAAAGGCTGACGTTTCAGCCGGCAGGAACCGAGAAGGGGCGGCTGAGCCGCCCCTTTTGCGATCTCTCGCCTCATGCCACCCAGAATGCCTTTTCGAGATCCTGAAACTCCGAGACCGGCCCCTCGTACTTGTTGCGCCCGAGCTTGAGCACGTAGACGTAGTCCGCGATCTTCAGCGCCTGACGGATTTCCTGATCCACGAGCAGGATCGTCAGGCCGTCGCGCGAGGTGAGATGCGTCAGCATCTCGTACACCTCCTCGGACAACATCCTGGACAGCCCCGCGGTCGGCTCGTCCACGAGCAGCATCTTCGGCTCCGTCATCAAGGTGCGGCCGATCTCCACCATGCGCTGCTGGCCGCCGGACAGCTCGCCCGTGATCTGCTTCCGCTTGTCCTTGAGGACGGGGAAGCGCTCGTAGTTCGCCTCCATCTTGTCGCGGACCTGCTTGCGATCCCGCCGGAACGTCCAGCCTCCCAGCTCCAGGTTCTCCTCGACCGACATGTCCCTGAAGATCCCCGGCTGCTGCGGAATG
>JAKZYK010000090.1:0-2802 GCA_047514485.1 Gammaproteobacteria bacterium | reverse complement strand
CTGCGTCTCGGGGGAGAGGGGTTGCAGCTCCGCCCCGCCCGCGAGGGCGTCGATCTGGTGGCGGCAAGCAGTCTCCAGCCGGTAGATCCACACGAACGCCTCGCCCATCGTCTGCCCGACCGACAGCAGCCCGTGGTTGCGAAGGACGAGCAGGCGGCGGTCGCCGAGGTCACGCACGATACGCGGTTGCTCGCCGGCCTCGGTTGCGGTCCCCTCATAGTCGTGGTAGCCGACCCAGCCCATGATGGTCAGCGCTTTCTGGCTGTTGGGGAGCAGCCCCTGCTTCTGCATCGAGACCGCCACCCCGTAGCGCGAGTGGGTGTGCATCACGTAGTGCAGGTGCGGGCGGCTCATGTGGATCGCGCCGTGGATGATGAACCCCGCCTTGTTCATGCCGTACTCCGAGCCGCCTGTGACGTTTCCGTTCCGATCGACGCGGATCAGGGATGAAGCGGTGATCTCCTCGAAGAACAGGCCGAAGGGGTTGAGCAGGAACTCGTCCTCGGTGCCGGGGACCCGGGCCGAGATGTGGGTGTTGTTAAGGTCGGTCCAGCCGTACAGGGCGCACAGCCGGTAGGCGGCGGCAAGGTCGCAACGCACCGCCCATTCGTCGGCCGGGTTTGCGTCAGGGACGCGATGCGGTGGGTGCATGCTCGGTACCGCGGCCATCTTCGCCCTCCCACGAAAGGGAAGCCGGGCGCAATCGCTGCCCGGAACAAAGTCTTTCAACTACCTTCGGGGGTCAAGCTTGCGCGGCGGACCGCAAAGACGCAAGAAGAGGGGACGGCGCCGACGATCGAGCTTACTCGTTGCGGACACCCTCGACGACACCGGCGAGGCGGGACTGTTCGGCGGTCAGGCGGAGGATCTCGCGCGCAAAGATTTCGCGGTCCGCTCGAGCTTCGACCCGAGTCTCCGCCTGAACTCGGTCGATGCGAGCTTCGAGCCGGCTCGTGGTGAACAGGATCGTCACGAGGATGGTCAGACCGACCGCCACGATCGCTTTCGTCTCCTGCTTCAGGCCGGCCCTGGCGGCAGCTTGGCACGTCATGGCGTGTGTCCAGGTCCCCGTTGGGATGGTGTACGGTCGAAACGCCCTGGCTACATGCGAGTCTACCGTCCCTTCGCTCGCTTTTCGAATCGGTGGACGGGCGGAGTGCACAGGGTTCGCGACAATACGCTAAGGAAACGCTCGTCGGCCGGCACATCGCGGGTGGCCACAGACGAGACCGATTCCCGGAGCGCCGAAGAAGTGTGGCGCAGACCATGCGCGGTGTCTGTCGACCCAGGGCACAGGCGTTGTAGGCGCAGTGCGCAACAAGGCACGACCCGTGCATGAGTTTGGGTTCCTTCGCGGCGCAAGTCGGATGCAGACTCGCCTCTCCCGATACCCACGACTATCATGGCGCGCCTCGACTCGCACCGCTCCCCCGATGCCCGATCCCGTACGCTGTCCGTCCACTCCCACCATGCTGCCCCGGAGAATCACGTGATGCTCCTGTTCGCGAGCGATATCCATCTCGCCGCGCACAGTCGGGCCGCGGTCGCGGCGTTCCTGGGGTTTCTCTCCGGCCCCGTGCGGCGGGCGGATCGGCTCTACCTCCTCGGTGACGTGTTCGATCTGTGGCTCGGGGACGACGACGCCCGCGCGCCCCACTCCGAGGTCGAGGCCGCGCTGGCCGAGACCGTCTCCGCCGGCGTGCCCGTCGACCTGATTCGCGGCAACCACGACTTCCTGCTCGGCGACGCTTTCGCCGAGCGCACCGGCTGCCGGCTCATCGACGAGCCGCAGGTCATCGAGGTCAGGGGCGAACGGGCGGTGCTGCTGCACGGAGACACACTCTGCACCCGCGACGTCGAGTACCAAGCGTTCCGGCGCTTCGCGCGCGACCCCGGAAACCAGCGGGCCTTCCTCGCACGGCCGATCGAGGAACGGGCGGAGGAGGCGGTCAGGATACGGGCCGCCTCGAACTCCCGGACCCGGCTCAAGCCGGAGGACATCATGGACGTCACCGAGGCAGAGGTGGTGCGGGTGCTCTCGGCATGCGGCGCGGCACGGATGATCCACGGGCACACGCATCGCCCTGCCGTCCATGAACTCGACCTGGACAGCGGTCCTGCCGCTCGCATCGTGCTCGGCGACTGGTACGACCACGGAACGGTGCTCGTGTGGGACGAGGCGGGCTGCCGACTTGCGTCACCGGACAGACTGCCGGCCTGATCGGGGGTAGTTGCTTCCTATTCGCTCGGAGGTTCTACCGCGGTCCTTCAGCCGATACCGCCGAGCGTGCATCGGCGCATTTATGGGCGACGCGGAACGAACCGTTCGAAGTGCACGGTGCGCAACCGCCAGCGATCGGCATCGATGTCGATCACGACGAGCGACGGCCCGCCGAAGGTACGATTCCGCCCCGCCGCGCCGGGGTTGACGATCCACGGCCGCGCGCTGCGGTCGATGCAGCGCCGGTGGGTATGTCCGTAGACCACCACGCGGGCATCGGGATAGCGCTCGCGCAGCCATCCGTGCCGGCGCTCCACGCGCTCGATCTGGTGCCCGTGAATCACCGCGAGCCGGCCGCCCGGCAGCGAGAGCGTCGCCTCCCACGGCAGCTTGTCGAGCTGCGGGTGCTCATTCGGATCCCATTTTGACGCGACATCGTTGTTGCCGCGCACCGCGGCCACCCGGCGATCCGACTCCGCGAGAGTATCCAGCACCGCACCGCTGCCGATGTCGCCGGCATGGATTGCGAGCCGGCACCGGTCGACCACCTTCACGATCCGGGAATCGAGATGCCCGTGGGT
>JAKZYK010000089.1:0-6083 GCA_047514485.1 Gammaproteobacteria bacterium | reverse complement strand
ATGTGGGGTCCAAGTCGCGCTTGTGCGGGGGCGATTCGGTGGGCTTGACCCGCATCAGCACGAATGATGTGCCGTTGCCTTCGCGGATCAGCCGCGACGCTTCCGGGATCTCCTGGGGCCGGGTGATCCGGCGGGTGGTGCGGATTCCGGCCCCGATCGCCATCTGCTCGAGGTCCACCCCGAGGCTGGTATGGCTCTTCTGCCAGCCGGTCTCGCCGTAGCGGCCGTTGTCAACGCATACGATTGCGAGGTTGGGCGGGTTCATTACCGCCGCGGTGGCGAGCGTGCCCACGTTCATGAGGAGCTCGCCGTCCCCGGTTACCACCAGCACCCGCCGCTCGGGGCGGGCCAGGGCGAGGCCGAGGCCGATCGAGGTGGCGGAGCCCATGGCGCCCGCCAGCGCGAATACGTGCGGTGCGTCCTGGCTCAGGAACGTGAGGTCGCGGGCGGTGCCGGCGAGACCGGCGACGATGAGGAAGTCCTCGTGGCGGCCGACCAGTTGCGGCACCGCCTCGTTGCGGTCCAGGAGGAATTCGGGTGTGGCGGCGGATGGTTTCATGGACTCGATGGGATCGGATTCCCGGTTGCGTGGCAACGTCCCGGGCCGCGGGGGAACGGGCACGTCACCCGTCGATTCGTTCAGAACGACTCAAGAAGGGCTCAAAAGGGTTTTGCGCCGATCAGCTTCTGGGTCAGCAGGACCGCAACCGCCTGTCCGGCCTGGAACGTCATGGTGGCGGCGGCGCGAGCCGTGGCCGCGACATCGCGCGCATCATCGGCCCGAACGCACATCACGCCCATCGCTTCGAGTACGGGCTCGACCGCCCGGCCCATCGGCATCTGCCACGGATTTCCCTCGCCGAAGTCGCCGCGCATGCTGACCAGCATCAGGAACGGGAACTGCCCTCCCCGAACCAGCGAGAGGAAGTTGATGCAGTTGCCGACTCCACTCGACTGCATGAGCAGCACCCCGCGCCCACCACCGAGGTGTGCACCGGCGAGCAGGCCGATGCCTTCCTCTTCGGTGGTAAGCGCAACGGAGTAGACTTCCGGATCGTCCAGGGAGCGGTCGATAAGCACCTTGTGGCCCGCGTCCGGGACGTAGGCGAACTGGGTGACCTCGAACACGCGGAGGACTCGGTAGATCTCGTCCGGCCAGGTCGCGCCCGCCTTCGGTTCGCCCCGTTGCATGGCGGTATTCGTCTGTTCGGCTGGTCTCACTTCGATTTCACTGGCCATCGTGCGGGACATGTCCATCGGCGGGATGCAAGAATAGCGGAATCCCCAGCGCGATGCCGGTTCAGAGCATTTTCCAATACAGAGATGTGCTGGTGACGAAAGCCCAAACCCGTCCACGAATTTGGAGCAATTCCAGTACCGCCAGACGCGGCGCCGGTGTGTTCGCGCGCATCGCTCTCGTTGCGGTCATGGCGGCATTCGTGGTCGGGTGCGCATCTACCCCGCCGAAGCAGCAGGCGGATCTATGCGCGGTTTTCGAGCAGCATCCCGACTGGTACGACTACGCCCGCGACTCGGTCAAGGAGTGGGGCACGCCGGTTCACGTCCTCATGGCGTTCGTGCGTCACGAGTCGAGCTACCGGGCCAAGGCCAAGCCGCCGTTCAAGTGGTTCCTGTTCATTCCGCTGGGGCGAGCGTCGTCGGCCAAGGGCTACGCGCAGGCCCAGGATCCGGTGTGGGGCGAGTACCAGGAGGAGCGGGGCCGGCTGTTCAGGAGCCGCTCGGACATGGAGGACGCGCTCGACTTCATCGGCTGGTACAACCACAAGACCTCACGCGAGCTCGGCATCGACCGGGCCGATGCCTACAGGCTCTACCTTGCCTACCACGAGGGACGGGGAGGGTATCGGCGCGGTACCTGGAAGAAGAAGCCCGCGGTGCAGCGCTACGCGAAAAGAGTCAGCGAGACTGCACTCGCCTACAAGTCGCAGCTCGCACGCTGTGAAGATCGCTTCCGCTGCGACTCCTGGTATCAGGTCTGGCCGTTGTGCAGTTGAGGGTCGGGGAAAGGACCATCGCCACTACGCAATCATCCCTCGATTGTGAGGGGCCGCGTGATCGACTTGGCCCTTCTGCGGCTGAGGGCCGGGAGACGGGACCGTCGCCATCGGGTATTCGTCCCTGGAGTGTGAGAGGCCGCGTAATCGACGACGAAATGCTGGCCACCGGTCGTCAGGCCAGTCATGCATTCTCACCGGCCCGAGTGGTACTCCAGGAGAGCCGACCGGCCCGTGATATCGACGATACGTACCAGCATGTCCTTTCCTTCGGCGTCGGTCAGACGCAGACGTTCTCCGAGCGCAAAGGAAACCGGCTGCTGCTCTCCATCGTTGACGGCGATATTGGTCGCGTACAAACAGGTTCTGTCGTGCGTATCCCGTATGGGATTCAGTCTCCCCGTCAAGCCGGGAAGCTCACCCACTGCCTCCGGGAAGATGACCGCACCACCGTTCGGCAGCGCACTCAACTCGACATGGAGCATGCGTTCGGCGGGGGTCCAGCCGTGCTCCAGATGCGCCGAAAACCCTTCAGCGGCCACGAATACGGTCATTGGCACATGAACCGAATGCAGATCGAGCATCGCCTCGCCGCTCCTTCCGGTGACGGTGTGCTTCCAGGTCTTGTTCGGGAACAGCGCAAGAACGCCGGCACCGGAGACTGGCCGGCCGCCGGCGAAGACTGAAACGACATGGTCGGAGTTTGGCAGACTTGCCGCACGCAGCATCCGCCAGGGTATCAGCCGCCCGTCCGTGCGCTGTTGAAACTGGTCGCCACCATAGGCGATCGCAACGTCACAGGGCCGGGACGAACTCGCGAAATGCCGGCGCACTCGCCGGGCGCCGTCGAACAGGCTTGACGATGCCGTCGTGGAAGACTTGGCTTCGATCAGCGTGAGGCCGGCCGGTTGGTCGATGACGAGGTCGACCTCGGCCCCGTTGCGGTCGCGGTAGAACCACAGGCCCCCCGTCCGGCCCCGATTGGTCCGGTGTTTCAGCGCCTCCGAGACGACCCAGGTCTCGAAGACCGGCCCGCGCAACGGATGCGTGCGAAGCTGCTCGGACTGACGGATACCCAGTAGCCAGCAGACCAGGCCGGTATCGTGGAAATAGAGCTTCGGCATCTTGACGAGCCGCTTGCGCGGGTTCGCGTGAAACGCCGGCAGGCGAAAGGCGACGAAGCTGGCTTCCAGCACGCTGAGCCAGGCCTTGGCGCTCGGCTGGGATATGCCGCAGTCGGCGGCTAGTGACGAGTAGTTGAGCAACTGCGCGGTGCGTCCGGCGCACAGCTCGACGAACCGTTGAAACACCACGAGATCGCCGATATTGCTGATCGTTCGCACGTCCCGTTCGAGATAGGTGGCGACATACGATCGGAGCCAGTCCGCCGGGTCGAGCTCTCGATCGAAGATGCGGGGATAGCCGCCGGCAAGGAGGGTCTCCTCGAGGCGCGAGGGATGCCGGTCGAAGCGCGCGATCTCGCCGTGGGTCAGTGGAAGCAGATGATGCACCTCCGTGCGTCCGGCCAACGACTGACCGACCGATGCCAGCAGAGCCAGATTCTGCGAGCCGCTGAGAATCCAGCGTCCAGGCGTCGGATCGTCGTCGATGATGCCCTGCAGATAGGAGAGGAGATCGGGCGCGCGTTGCACCTCGTCGAGGATGGCCCCTTCCGGGAACCGGGCCAGGAATGCCCTGGGATCGTCCGTCGCGAATGCGCGCTCGTCCGGAGCTTCCAATGTCACGTACGGATGCCGGGGAAACATCGCCCGGCATAGAGTGGTCTTGCCGCTCTGCCGAGGCCCGGTAAGGGTAATGGCGGGCGACCGGGCGGCCGCTGCCAGCAGCTTGGGCGCGAGGTCTCGAACGATCATCGTAAGCCGAATTCTAGCAGAGGATTCAGGCTAATTCAAAATCGTAATTTGATTTAGCCTATTTTTCTGCGAACACGATCGTGTTACTCACGGCACCTCATGAAGGACCTTCGACAAAACCCCAATCCCACGGGATTGGGCATCGCTTGCATGGATTCAGCGGAGGTACATGGTCACCCGGCGCCGTCCGTCACTATTCACGAATCCAATCGCCAGCCCCGACGTACGCAGCCGTATATGAGAATCACCAGAATTCCGGAACAGAGGAATTCATGGAGTCGGTCCCGATTCGTAGCCGCCGATGGGGCCGGAGGCCGGCTCCTCCGTGTTCGCGAATGTTGCAAGCACCGCTCCCTCGACCACCTGATCGCCTTCCGAGACCGCGACTTCGTCGATGATGGCATCGCGCGGAGCGTCGACGCTCAGCTCCATCTTCATCGCCTCCAGCACGACCAGCGTCGCTCCGCGCTCGACCGTCTCGCCGCTCCGCACCGCAACCTTCACGACCTTGCCCGGCAGCGGAGCAGTGACGTGGGCAAGCGCGCTGCCGGGGTCACCGTCCTCGACGGCGCGGTCGGGCAGGGAGACGGAGTACGCCTGCCCTTCGTGGAGCACGTGCAGCCCGGCGCCGGCGGAGACAATCCGCACCGAGACGATCCTATTCGACAGTTCCAGTACCACGCGTGTGCCGTCACGGTGAATCGGCTTCGCGACGATTGAGCTGTTCCCGACTTCGATGCGGTAGCCGTTGTCTTCCAGGAAGGTGACCAGCGTCTCCACCGCCTCGCCGTCGACTTCGAGGTGCACGAGATGCTCCGCGCCGCCCCACGTCCGCCAGCCGATCAGCGTCGCCCACGGATCGTCCCAGGCGGTCCCATCCGCGCGTTCGGCGAGTGCGCCCGCCGCGTGCATCGCAGCGGCGGCCAGCACCGGATCGGGGATCGGGCCGCGTGCGAGGAGTGCATCGAGCTCGCGGTCGATGAGCCCGGTGTCGACGTCGCCGGCCCGAAATCCGGAATTCGCGACCAGCCGCGACAGAAACGGGACGTTGGTGGTGACCCCTGCGACCTCGAATCCGCGGAGCGCACCGGCGAGGCGATCGAGCGCCATCGCGCGATCGTCACCATGCGCGATGACCTTCGCGATCATCGGGTCGTAGTAGGGAGTGATGGCATCGCCTTCGCGCACGCCGCTGTCGATGCGTACGTGACTGGAATCCGGTGGCGCCGCGAGATGCGCGAGGGTGCCGGTGGCGGGAAGGAACCCACGTTGGGGATCCTCCGCATAGATCCGCGCTTCCACCGCATGGCCGGCAATCGACAGCTCCGCCTGCCCGGCTGGTAGCGGCTCGCCGGCCGCGACCCGGAGCTGCCATTCGACCAGGTCAATACCCGTCACCATCTCCGTGACCGGGTGCTCGACCTGAAGCCGCGTGTTCATTTCCATGAACCAGAATCGATCCTCGCGCAGCCCTTCGGAGACATCGGCGATGAACTCGACGGTGCCCGCGCCGCGGTAGCCTATGGCCTGTGTCGCGACGATCGCCGCCGTGCCCATCGCTGTGCGCATTCCTTCGGTCATATCTGGCGCCGGGCTCTCCTCGATGACCTTCTGGTGGCGGCGCTGCAACGAGCAGTCCCGCTCGAACAGGTGCACCGCGTTGCCGTGTGTGTCGGCGAACACCTGCATCTCGATATGGCGCGGTCGCTCGATGCAACGCTCTATGAGCACCCGGTCGTCGCCGAAACTGGAACGGGCCTCGCGCCGCGCGCCTGCGAGCGCATCCTCGAACCCGGCCTCGGTGTCGGCGCGTCGCATTCCCTTGCCGCCGCCGCCCGCGACCGCCTTCACCAGCACCGGAAAGCCGATCCGGCAAGCATGCGCAAGCAGGGTCGCGTCGTCCTGCTCGCCGCCGTGGTAGCCGGGGACAACGGGCACGCCGGCACCTTCCATTACGTGCTTGGCGGCATCCTTCAGGCCCATCGCGCGGACCGCTTCCACCGGCGGGCCGACGAAGACGATGCCGGCGGCGGTGCATGCCTCGACGAACACGGGGTTCTCCGACAGGAATCCGTATCCCGGGTGCACCGCGTCCGCGCCCGATACGGCTGCCGCCGCGACCACCCGCTCGATGTCCAGGTAGCTCTGCGACGCGGGTGCGGGGCCGAGCCGCCATGCCTCGCCGGCCGTGGCC
>JAKZYK010000088.1:0-6100 GCA_047514485.1 Gammaproteobacteria bacterium | reverse complement strand
AAGCCGCGCTACCACACCTCTCTTGGTGACGTTGCCCTTTTCGTTTGTCGCATCGATCACCAAGCCCTCCTCACCCACTCCCGATGACGTGTGCTCCTCGACGAACTCATCCAACTCGCGCGCGGCGGCCTCCCGAGTAGCTTGAAAATCCTCGACGTTTGCCTGCTCGGCCGCGAAGTAGCGCGCGACAACCAGGGCCGGAGGAATCAGGTCCATCTTGTACTTCTTGCGCTTGATCGTCAGGTCCGGTGTCTCCTTGATCTTCCGTTCCTTGTCCTCGACGACGCCACGCGGTCTGGCCGCCTCGACCCAGCCGACGGAAGCGATGAGGTACACGTCGTCCTGCATCGTCTCGTCCCAGTAGTCCATGAGCCGCTGATAGACGTCATAGCAACTGAGGAGCGGCAGTTTCGAGAAGCTCGCAAGCAAGTCCTCCGAGAGCGTATCGATGAGTTCCTTGGGATGACTGCCTGCCTGAATGCTTGAAACCCGCCGCTTGTGCCGTTTCCGCCAAGCTTCGAATACATCCGCGACGCGCTGTCGGTATGCCTCGAAGCGGCGTTGCCGAGAATCGTGGCCTTCACCTGCCGGGAATTGCGGACGAGAGCCGCCGGTGGTCAGAGAGCCACCATCTGGGCGCGTGCACATCGAGCGGCGCCTCTACCGCCCGAGGCTTTTCCAGCGTTCCTCAGGTATCGCAGGCCCGACGATATCGCCAACGACAGTAACCGTACCCCTCAACTCCATCTGCGGATACGCTTTGCCGGCGCGGCTCGCCGGCCCGAGCTCGGCTACCGGTCGACCCCGCTTCAGGATGACCACTCGTTCACCAGCCGCCGACACGCGATCGAGGATTTCGAGACATCGGGCCTGGAAGTCGGATGCATTGATGGTCTCCATATGGCCAGTCTTCAGGAGCTGTCCTTTCGTGTCCATATCGAGAGCGGTCACACCCCTGCAGCTCGGTCCGGACGTGCGAGTCGCGTCCCGCCGCAATTGACGCCGGTCAAGTCGAGTAGTACAACGCGCCGAGGCTGCGGAGAAGTCGCACGCAGTGGATCTGCTGGACAAGATGGGCATCAACCTGACTTGGTTCGGCATCCTGGTGGCGGTCAACCTGCAGACAGCCTGGCTATCGCCTCCCGTCGCCCTGTCGGCGTACTTTCTCAAGGGCGTAGTGCCTGAGTGGGATCTGAAGGATATCTACCTCGGCATGATGCAGTTCATGGTGATCCAGTTGTTCGGCTTGGCGCTTATCATGTTGTTCCCGCAGATCGTGTTGTGGCTGCCGGGATACATGTACAGTGACTAGAGACGGGAATCGGCGCCATGTTGGTCTTTCCTGAAATCCAGATATCCGAAGGCAAGGTGGTCACGCGGGTCTCGCCCGAGGCCGAGAACGTCGTCCACCCGCTCACGCCGTACGAGGCGGTCCGCAAGTTCGAGGCCCAGGGCGCGGAGCGGCTGCACCTCCTCGACGTGGACGCCGCCCTCGGCAAGGACACCGGGAACGGCGAGCTCATCGGCGAGCTCATCGGCGAGCTCATCGCCTCGACGAACATCCCGGTGCAGGTCGCCGGCGGCATGCGCACGTTGCATCAGATCGAGGCGTGGTTCGAGGCGGGCGCGGCCCACGTGGTGCTCGGGACGCTGGCCATCACCAACCAGCAGTTGCTGGCTGAAGCGTGCGCCCGGTATCCGGGCGCGATCCTTGCCAACATCGCGACCAAGGACGGCTACGTGATGATCGACGGCTGGCGGACGCAGACCGCGTTCCGGCCCCCGGACATCGTGTACGACCTCCAGATGGCGGGGGTCGCGGGCATCATCCACTTCGACATCAACCGGTTCGAAGGCGATGCGTCGACCTCGCTTGCGCTGACGATGGAGATGAAACAGGACGTCGTCATCCCGGTGTACTCGAGCGGCACCGTGCACAGTCTCGACGACATGGCCCGGCTGCGCTATTTGCCGAACATTCATGGCGTCATCATCGGCGAGGCGCTGCTCAACGAACGTTTCAGCCTGCAGGAAGCGCTCCACGTCGCCGCGCAGAGAGAGACCAGCCCGGAGCCGGAGGTGGAGACGTCGGTGTCGGTGCGCGGCATCTATCATCCGGTGAAGATCTATCTCGCGTCCTACAGCCTCTCTCCCGCCGTGCGCTGGTGGAATCATGACCTGCGCCAGGCCGTCACCGACGACAATCCCTATATCGAGATGCTGATCCCTCAGGAGGATCTCGATATAGACCCCACCGAGCTCACGCCGCGCGAACTCCAGGCGGCGTACGAGAAGGTGGTGGACGATGCCGACGCGGTCGTGGTGGTGCTCGACGGCATCGAGAATGAGGCGTGGACCGGGTTCGAGTGCGGCTATGCCCGTGCGCGCGGCAAGTATCTGCTCGGCATCGCCACCAGCGTTCCGAACGAGGCGCGTACGCCCATCGAGGCGATGTGCGACGACCTCATCGTCATCGATCCGCACGAGGACCGTCACGCCATCTTCGCGTCGATCGCGAAGGAGGTGAACGCGCGATTGCTGATGGATCGCGCCGGGCGCTGAATCAGTTGCTAGTCGATCCGCGCGCCGTGCCCGGCGGTCTTGCCGCTCACCCTTGCGTGCCCTTTCTCCGGCTCGCTTGATTTCACTCGAGAGGATCAACGGCATGAAGATCGGATTCTGTCTGCCGCATGAAACCGACGCGATGGGCGGGGACACTGCGAACGGTGCGGACATCATGGCATTCGCCCGCCGGGCCGAGGAGGTCGGGTTCGACTCGGTGTGGCTGGTCGACCATTTCTGCTACTCGGCCGCGGGGGAGCTCGAGGCGCTCGGAGCGAGCGCGCCACCGGAACTGATCGGCCGCACGTACGGCGCGTGGGAGTGCATGACCACTGCCGCGGCGCTGGCCCGCGAGACGCGCCGGGTGGAAATCGGAACCTTGGTGGTGAACACCGGGTACCGCAACCCCGCGCTGCTTGCGCGGATGGCGGACACGATAGACGAGCTGAGCGAGGGGCGCTTCATCATGGGGCTCGGCGCCGGCGACTTCGAGTCGGAGCACGTGGCGTTCGGCTATCCCTGGGAACGGCGTGTCGGGCGCTTCGAGGAAGCGTTGCAGATCATTCGTCCGCTGTTGCGCGGCGAGAAGGTGACGTTCGACGGCGAGTTCTACACCACGCGGGAAGCCGAGAATATCCCCAAGGGCCCGCGGGCGGCGGGGCCGCCGATCATGATCGGAGTGCTCGGACGTGGCCCTCGGATGAAACGTCTGGTCGCGCAGCATGCGGACCAGTGGAACTGCTGGCTCGCATCCGGCGACAGCCACGCCGGAGCCTACGTCGAGCATCGCGACGCGATGCTCGCGGGATGCGAGAAACACGGGAGGGATCCCGCGACGCTCGGCCTGAACGTCACGGTACGGGTCTGTCCGCCGGGCGGGAAACCGGTATCGGAGGACATGAAGCCGCTGTCCGGCCCGCCGGCGCAGATCGCAGAGCAGCTTCTTGCGTTCGAGGCACTCGGAGTCGATCACATCACGGTGTGGCCGCATCCGAACACGAACGAGAGCCTGGAGGTGCTTGGCGACGTGCTTCGGGAGCTTGGCTGACCGCAGGTCCCTTTCGAGTTCCCGAGCGACGACCACATACCCATCGGGCTCACCTCGTGCGTACGGCGCCGAGGCGACGGCGCGCGCGCCCGGCGGTGCGGCCCGACTCCGGCAAATCACCGGCTCAGGGCATGGATCGACGGACCGTCCGTGTCCCGCAACGAAGGAGTGTTCTGACCAATGAGCGGTGCCGAACTGCTCGTCGACACCCTCGTACAAGCCGGCGTGCAACGTATCTTCAGCCTGTCCGGCAACCAGATCATGCCCGTCTACGATGCATGCATCGATGCCGGCATCTCCATCGTGCACGTCCGTCACGAAAGCGCGGCGGTGCACATGGCCGACGCCTGGGCGCAGGTCACCGGCGAGACCGGCGTCGCACTGGTAACGGCCGGGCCGGGGTTCGGCAACGCCCTCTCGGCACTCTTTTCCGCACGCCACTCCGAAAGCCCAGTCCTGCTGCTGAGTGGCGACTCCCCGGTCGGAGCCGACGGGAACGGCGCGTTCCAGGAGATGCCGCAAGTCGACATTACGCGCCCCATCGTCAAGACGGCGCGGCGGCCCGACCGCGTCGAGCAGCTCGCACACGACACCGCGGCGGCCATCGCCTGCGCGCGCTCGGGGCGCCCCGGTCCGGCGCACGTCGCACTGCCGTTCGATGTGCTCAACGCCACGGCCGGCGATGCATGCCGGGCGAGTCCGGCGAAGCTCGATCGCCGACCGCAGACGCTGGCCGGGCCGATCGCCGACGACATCGCCAGTCGAATTGCACGCTCGAAGCGTCCCATCGTTCTGACCGGACCGTGCATGAATCGAAGCCGGGAAGGCGCCCGAATTGCAGCGCTCGAGACGGCGCTCCGCGTCCCGGTGATTGCGATGGAGAGTCCGCGGGGGCTGCGCGATCCGGCGCTTGGAACGTTCTCCGATGTGCTCGCGGCATCGGACCTCGTGGTTCTGCTCGGCAAGGCCATCGACTTCGCGGTGGGATTCGCCCGGCCCCCGGCGGTGGACGCCGCGGCCGAGCTGGTGATCATCGACCCCGACGACAGCGTGATCGACCGCGCACATCGACTCGGGGGCAATCGTGTCGCAGTGTCCGCATGCGCGGACCCGGACCTCGCCGCGGACGCGATGGTTGCGGCAGCGTCCCAGACGACTGCCGCGGAGCGCAGATCATCACGCCGCGCCTGGTGCGACGATGTCGCGGGCGCGATCGCCGAGCGCACCGTCGCCGCCGAATCGGGTGTCCGCTTCCATCCCCGGGCTCTGTGCGAGGCGGTGCAGCGCGTTCTGGACGCGGCCGCCGAGCCCGTCCTCGTCTGCGACGGCGGCGAATTCGGGCAATGGGCACAGGCGTCGTGCACGGCGCCGACGCGCATCATCAACGGCCTGTCCGGCGCCATCGGCGGCGGGTTGTGCCACGCCCTGGCCGCGAAGCTCGCCCGGCCCGAGGCCACGGTCGTCGCGATGATGGGGGACGGGACGGCCGGGTTCCACTTCACGGAGCTCGATACCGCGGTCCGCGAAGGGGCCGAGTTCGTGACCGTGATCGGCAACGACTTCCGCTGGAACGCCGAGCATCAGATTCAGCTTCGCGACTATGGTCCGAATCGCCTGATCGGCTGCGAGCTCGCGCCGAGCGCCCGATACGATCTGGCCGCGGCCGGATTGGGATGCCACGGCGAGCACGTCACTGATCCGGCGGGGCTCGATGCGGCCCTGCGCCGCGCGCTTGGGTGCGGCCGCCCGGCATGCGTGAACGCGGAGATCGACGGCGTGGCGGCGCCGATGTTCTCGAAGGGGGCTGCCCCCAACCACCACTGAGGCGACCTGCCATGGGGAGCGCAGGTGCCGGATACGGGGATGGACCGCCGGAAGGGATTGGCATATATTGCCAATAGATTCCGAACAGGGCCGTTGGCATGGCAACGAGAAACGTCGTTCTGACGGACGCGCAATCGGCCCTGGTCAACCGATTGGTCTCTTCCGGCCGCTACCAGAATGCCAGCGAAGCCCTGCGCGCCGGGCTGCGGCTCCTCGAACGAGAAGAGGCCGAGTTGAACGAACTGCGCGCACGGTTGGCCGCCGGGCTCGAACAGGCAAGATCGAATGACCTCGCCGAGGGAGATGGCGAGCATGCCATCCGTCGAGCGTTTGCGGCGGCGCGAGCTCGAGACTGATGTCCAGGCCCTGGCGCCTGACCCGCCAGGCCGAGGCATCGCTCGTCGACATCGCGCGCTGGACGCTCGAGACGTTCGGACCGAGGCAGGCGGCAGCCTACGAGGAAGACTTGATTCGACGCTGCGCCGACATCGCCGAAGGCACGGCGATATCGCAGGAATGCAGGCAGTTGATCGATTCGGCGCTGCCGGAGGATCTGCGCTTCGCTCGATCCGGCCAGCACTTCGTCGTATTCGTCGACCGTCGGGACCGCGTGATCATCGTGGATTTCTTGCACTCCCGATCCGATCTGCCGAGAAAGCTCGCCGC
>JAKZYK010000087.1:0-11360 GCA_047514485.1 Gammaproteobacteria bacterium | reverse complement strand
TGCTTTCCCGCCTCCCATGGATTGCACGGCAACGTCATCGCGCTCGACGAAGGCGACGGTCTCGTTCCGGTTCCGGTGGGACCGGCGGAGTTTCGCGAGCGGCTTCGACGCGCCACGGGACGCACCCTGCGCCGGCCCACCATGAGCGAACGGCTCCGCGAACACGGCGGAGCGGCGAACTGGCTCAACTCGTCGGCGGGCGCCGCCCACATGCAGGATCCGGACGGACACGCACTGCTGCTGCACCGCAGCGGGTCGCACCGGCCGGGGTTCGAACCGGTCGAGGGGTCGGAGCACCTCGACGTCACGTACGACGCTCGCGGCGATCGGGAGACCGCCCGAAGGTTCCGCGCCGCACTCGACGCGCCGGGCGAGTACGCCTTGCATACGCTGTGGCTCTGCGAGCCCGACCACTCGCAGCACGTCATGGAGCTCGGTTCCGAGGAACATCGTGCGCTGGTGAGGGTGGCGGACGCGAACGTCGCGGATGTCGTGGCGGCGGTCGGACGGATGCGCGACCGCGGCGAGGAAGTGCTGCTGGTGGTGTGCTCCGACCATGGGCACGAGACCACCGATCAGATCATCCCGGTCGAGGCGCTGATGATCGAGGCGAGGCTCAAGGCTGATGCCGGGTCGAGCGACGTCGTCTTCGCATCGAGCGGCATGGGCGCACTCGTCTATCTGTCGCAACACGCGCGGTCACGGCGCGACGATATCGTCGATTGGCTGGAGCGCCAGCCGTGGTGCGGTCCGGTGTTCGCGGGTGCTGCGCTCGCCGAAGTAGGACAACGCGAGGACGCGGGTCTCGCCATCGCGTTCGCGATGGCCTGGCGCGATGCGCCGAACCGGTTCGGTATCCGCGGCATCGCCCACGTCGCGGGCTGCCGGTTCTCGAGCAACGACGCGCCTGGGCGCGGCCAGCACGGCGGGCTCGGCCGATACGAGACGAACCCGGTCCTGATCATCGACGACGGCTCCGGCGAGACACGGCGCATCGAGGCGCAGACGAGCGCGGTGGACGTCGCGCCCACGATCCTCGACTTCCTGGGGGTCGCGCACGACGGAGCCGACGGACGGCCAGTGCCGGCGCATTGACCGGCTCGGCGGGTGGCGTGCCGCCGCATGCACTCCATGAACAAGGAAGTGGGTCAATCGGGTCAAAGCATCGCCGTCATCGGCGGGTACGGCTCAACCGGGCCGGCGCGCGATGAAGTCGATCTCAACCCGCGCGGCGCGCGCCAATGCGGTCACCCCGATGCAGGTCCTCGCCGGCAGACGGTCCGGCGGAAAGTACGACAGATACACCTCGTTCATCCGCTCGTAGTCCTCCTCGAAGTGGGTGAGGAAGGCACGGGCGGCCACAACGTGCTCGAGCCCGAGCCCGACCCCTTCGAGCACGATGGCGAGGTTGTCCATCACGCGCCGCGTCTGGTCTTCGATGTCCGGCGCGAAAGGGCGCGCGTCGTCATCGGGATGGTTCGGGATCTGGCCGGTGAGGAAGACCCAGCCATCGGCCTCGACCGCGTGGCTGTACGGCGCGACCGGTCGCGCGCCGCCCGAAATCATGTGAAATAGGGATGTTGTCATTGCCGAAGGATGGGCTCTCGGGTCGGTGCGGCGAGTATATCCGGGAACATCGCCGCGTCGAGCCGGCCGCGGCGCCGGCGATACGATGTCGGGTGACGCCTCCGGCTCCGGCCTGCGTTTCATCGCGAACGCGTCGATCTCCACCATCATCGCGTCGTAGGCGAGCACCGGCATGGGAATGCCGGTGGTGGCGGGGCCGGGCATCGCTGTATCTTTCAAAAGTGAGCGGTGGTTGCGATGTCTTGATTACGATACCCGTCATCGATGTAGGGCGTTATCTCGCCGGTGATCATGGAGCCCTCGAGGCGGTGGCGGACGAGATCCGTTCCGCGCTGGAGCACGTCGGCTTCTTCGTGATCGTCAATCACGACGTCTCCCGCTCCCTCATCGCCCGGACGTTCGACGAAGCGCGCCGCATCCACTCGCTCGAGGCCAGCGTCAAGATGGCGCTGCGCATGAACGAGCACAACAACGGCTACATGGCGATGGCCCGCTACACCGTGCGCACGGCCGAGGTCAACGCCGGCGCGGCTCCGGATCTCAACGAGGCGTTCTTCGTCAAACGCGAACGCGATCCCCGCAATCCCTTGCGGCGGAGCGGCCGGCGCTACGTCGGGCCCAACGTCTGGCCGGACGACCTCCCCGGCTTCCGGGAGAACGTACTCGCCTACACCGACGCCATGGACGGATTCGCACGTCGCATGCTTCCGGCCGTCGCGGTCGCGCTCGATCTCAGCCCGGACTGGTTCGATGCCGCGTTCGAGGAAAGCCAGTTCTCCTTCCGCCTCTCCCACTACCCTCCCGTCGCGGCGGGCGAGAATCAGTTCGGAATCGCGCCGCACACCGACGTGAACTTCATGACGTATCTCCCGCAATCGGAGATCCCGGGCCTCGAGGTCCTGATGCCGTCCGGGGAATGGGCCGCCGTCCCTGAGTTGCCGGATTCGTTCGCGGTCAATTCCGGCGACACGCTGCACCGTTGGACCAACGGGCGGTTCAAGTCCACCGCGCACCGGGCCCGTCCGCCGGTCGGAAACCACCGCTACGCGATCCCGTTCTTCCTCGGACCGCACGTCGACACCCTCGTCGAGTGCCTGCCGACCTGCGTGGCGCTGGGGAGTCAGCCCCTATTTCCACCAATCACTTATGGCGACTACCTCGATTGGTGGTATACCGAAAACTATCCCCCGGAACGCCAGGACGATGCTTGATCGGATATCCCCCGCTCACGCGCCCGGCTGATCGCCGCCTCGAAGGGCCACGGCAAGCACCGTGACGGTAGTAGCCCGGTTTAAGCGCGGCAGGGATCATCAAGACTCCCTTATCGCACGGAGCTATGGAACTACGTACCTCTCCAGGCGCTTGCGCCGGGAGAAATCGAGACTGAGCCACTACCGAGGCGCCGGCTATCGGATGACGATGAACAACTGGCTCCCGCCGCGCACGATGTTGAGCGCGAGCACCTGACCGGCCTGCTCGAACGCGTTCTCCAGCTCCTTGGCGTTGCGCACGCGGCGCCGGTTCACCGCGACGATGACGTCGCCCGGACGGATGCCGTTGCGCGCGGCGGGCGAGCCGCGCTCTACCTCCGCGACGATGACGCCCTTGATGCGGCCGTAGGCCGGATCCCCCTGCTCGAGGTCGCGAAGCGTCGCCCCTCGAAGCGCGGGGGGATTGTCCACTGCTCCGAGGCGGGTGGCGGTTTCAGCACCGCCGATGCGGACGTTGAGCCGGATGCGGCGTTGCTCGCGCTTCACATCGACGTCGACCTCCTGGCCGACCCGAACCAGTCCGATGGCATTTCTGAGGTCGCGCGAGCCCTCCACCTCGGTCCCGTCCACCGCGACGATGACGTCGCCGGCCTGGAGCCCCGCGTCCTCGGCCGGAGAGCCCGACTCGACGCGGGAGACGACCGCGCCGCGTTCGATGTCGAGGTTGAGCGCCTCGGCGAGATCCGGCGTGAGATCCTGGATCATCACTCCGATCCGCCCGCGCTGCATCTCACCGTGCTCCGCGAGCTGGCCCATCACCGCGGTCGCGATGTTGACGGGAACCGCGAAGCCGATGCCTACGTTGCCGCCGGATGGCCCGATGATCGCGGTGTTGATGCCGACCAACTCGCCGTGCAGGTTCACGAGCGCGCCGCCCGAGTTGCCCGGATTGATCGAGGCGTCGGTCTGGATGAAATCCTCGTAGCCCTCGACGTTGATCCCGCTGCGGCCGAGCGCACTCACGATCCCCGACGTGACGGTCTGGCCGAGTCCGAACGGGTTGCCGATGGCGATGACGAAATCACCGACTTGGAGGGCGTCGCTGTTTCCGGTGGGGAGCGCCGTCAGTCCGTTGGCCTCGATCCGGAGCAGTGCGATGTCGGTGCCCGGATCGCTGCCGAGGATCTCGGCCTCGAAGCGGCGGCTGTCCTTGAGGGTGACCATCACCGAGTCGGCCCCGGCGACGACGTGGTGATTGGACAGCACGAAGCCCCGGGCGGCATCGACGATCACTCCGGAGCCGGCGCTCTGCCGCGGCCGCACCGGGGCGTCGTCCGGCACGTCGAAGAAGCGGCGGAAGAACGGGTCCCGAAACAGCGGGTTATGGCGCTGGGGAGCCATCGTGGCGACCGAGATGTTGACCACCGCGGGGGTGATTTTCTCGATCAGCGGTGCGAGCGTCGGGACACCATCGCGCAGCGGAAGCGGTGGAGTCGCCGCATGCACGGCGCCGGTTGCGAGGACGTACCCCACAATGATCCCCGCGGCTGCCTTCCATCGCCTCGGGGATGATCTCTCTCGTTCGTTCATCGGGAGCGTTCCGGTGGAATTCGCCCGGACATGCGGGCGCAGCGGGGGATTTCAATCAGTCGCGGCCCGATGCCCAGAGTCGTCACCAGAGCCGTCAAGGGTTGAATTGTGCGCCACTATCCCCATTGAGGGTGTTCGCATCGATTCTTCCGGACATCCGGCCGGCCATCGCCGGAGCGTATCGCAGTGCGCGGCATCCGAAGCGGAGGAGTTTTACCCCGCATGATCGAGATCAGCAACATCACGAAGCGGTTCGGATCGCTTACCGCGGTCGATGACATTTCGTTCAGCGTCAGCCGTGGCGAAGTGCTCGGCTTTCTCGGGCCGAACGGGGCGGGAAAGTCGACCACCATGAAGATGGTGACGGGGTTTCTGAGGCCGGACGCCGGCACGATCCGCATCGGCGGCGTGGACATCGCGGCGAGCCCCGTGGAGGTCAAGCGGTGGATCGGCTATCTGCCCGAAGGGGCGCCGCTCTACGGCGAGATGACGACCCGCGCGTTCCTGCGCTTCATCGCCGGAATCCGCGGGTTCAAGGGCGCGGAAGCGTGGCGCCGCATCGATTCCGTGGTCGAGAAGGTCAGCCTCGGATCGGTTCTCGAGATGCCGATCGACACGCTGTCAAAGGGCTTCAAGCGGCGCGTCGGGCTCGCCCAGGCCATCATCCACGATCCCCACATCCTGATCCTCGACGAGCCCACCGATGGCCTCGATCCGAACCAGAAGCACGAGGTGCGCACCCTCATCCGCGGGATGTCGGCGGAGAAGGTGATCGTGCTCTCGACACACATCCTCGAAGAGGTGGACGCGGTGTGCACGCGGGCGACGATCATCGCGAGCGGCAGGATCGTGAGCGACGGGACCCCGGAAGAGCTGCTGCGCCGTTCGCGGATGCACAACGCGCTCAAGCTCGGCCTGGCGGTCGCAGACGCGAGCAGCGTGGTCGAGACCCTCGAAGCCGTCTCCGGCGTGATGCGCGCCGAGGTGACCGCGCAGTCCGACGGCGCGCTGGAGCTGGTGCTGTTCCCGGCCGGCAGCGCTCCGCTCGCGGGCCCGGTCAGCGACGCGGCGCGCGCGAACGGATGGCATGTGACCGAGATGCACGTCGAGCGGGGCCGCCTCGACGACGTGTTCCGCGAGATCACCACCGGGGAAGGAGATGCGAGCGATGGCTAACGTCCTGATCATCTTCAAGCGCGAGCTCTCCGGCTACTTCGGGACTCCGATCGCCTACGTCTTCCTTGCCATCTTCGTGTTCCTGAGCGGCATCTTCGCGTTCTACATCGGCAATTTCTTCGAGCGCGGGCAGGCGGATCTCCAGTCCTTCTTCCAGTTCCATCCCTGGCTCTACCTGTTTCTCATCCCGGCCCTCGCAATGCGGCTGTGGGCGGAAGAGCGGCGCGCCGGCACCATCGAGCTCCTGTTCACGCTGCCGGTCACCATGGTCGAGGCGGTGCTCGGGAAGTTCCTCGCGGCCTGGGCGTTCACCGCGATCGCGCTGGCGCTCACGTTCCCGCTCTGGATCACCGTCAATTTTCTGGGCGACCCCGACAACGGCGTCGTCCTCGCGAGCTACCTCGGCAGCCTGCTGATGGCCGGGGCATTCCTCGCCATCGGCTCGTGCATCTCCGCCCTGACCCGCAACCAGGTCATCGCGTTCGTGGTGAGCGGCGTGGTATGCCTTGGCTTCATCCTGAGCGGCTTTCCGCTGGTGCTCGACTTCGTGAGCGCACTCGCCCCGGCGATCATCGTGGACGCGGTCCGCTCCTTCAGCTTCCTCACTCATTTCCAGGCGGTCAGCAAGGGCGTGCTCCAAGCGGGCGACATCGTCTACTTCGTTTCGCTCATCGTGTTCTGGCTGTTCGTCAACGCGGTGGTGATCGAGTGGCGCAAAGCCGAGTGAAGCCGAACAACCGGACCGCACAAGCTACGGAGGAGCAGTAGCGCATGGCCAGCCGTCTGATGACCACGACCGGAGTCGTGCTCGCCCTCGTACTTCTGTTCGCGGTGAACATCCTCGCGAGCCGGATCCTCGGCCCGGCGCGCATCGATATGACCGAGAACCGTCTCTTCACCCTCTCGGAAGGGACCCGCGCAATCCTCGCGAACCTTGATGAGCCCGTGACCCTGCGGTTCTACCTTTCACAGCGCGAGCTGGAGCGAGTGCCCGGCATCGGCGGCTACGCCGATCGCGTGCGTGCGCTGCTCAACGAGTACAAGCGGCTATCCGGCGGAAAGTTGGCGCTGCACGTCATCGATCCCGAGCCGTTCTCCGAGGAGGAAGACCGAGCTGTCGGGTACGGCTTGCGCGGCGTGCCGCTCGGGCTCGACGAGGGAAACTTCTATTTCGGTCTCGCCGCGACGAACTCCGTCGACGACGAGGAGGTCATCCCGTTCTTCGCAGCAGAGCGCGAGCAGTTCCTCGAGTACGACGTGACCAAGCTCGTGCACAACCTCACGAAGCCGAAGCAGAAGATCGTGGGTCTGCTGAGCTCGCTGCCGATCGAAGGCCAGGGGCCGCCGATGCAGGCCGCGATGGGCGGCATGGATGCGCAGCCCTGGATGGTGGTCGAGCAGATACGCCAGCTATTCGAGTTGCGCTCTCTGCATCCGAAGCTCGAAGAGATCCCCGAGGACGTCGACGTCCTGATGTTGGTCCACCCTCAGACCTTGCCGCGCGAGGCGCTCTACGCCATCGACCAGTACGTGCTGCGCGGCGGGAGGGTCGTCGCGTTCGTCGACCCGTACTCCGAGACGCAGCAGCCGGGCATGGCCGCCGGCTTCATGCAGCCGGTCGGGTCGCGCCGCTCCGAGATCGACGAGCTGCTCTCCGCGTGGGGCGTGACGCTCGGCGACGACGTGGTCGCGGATCTCGATCTCGCGCTGAAGGTGCGGATGGAGCAGGGCGGGCGCGTGCTGACCTTCGACTACCCGGTGTGGATGAACGTGACGCCGCACACGTTCGACCAGGACGACATCGTCACCGGCAATCTCGGCAATCTCGGGTTCGGCACCCCGGGGTATCTCGAGCCCGCCGAGGGGGCGACGAACACGTTCACGCCGCTCGTCACCACGACGCCGCGCGCGGCGCAGTTCACGACCTCACAGGTCGCCGCGGTGACGACGGACCCGCGTGACCTGCTCGACGCGTACACGTCGCAGGACCGCGCCTACACGCTCGTCGCGCGCGTCTCGGGCAAGGTCCGCACTGCTTTTCCCGACGGGCGCCCGCTCCCGGTCTCGACCGATGAGGAAGGAAACGAGCCGGCCGGGGAAGACGAAGCCGGGAGCGAGGCGGAGCCGAAAGCCGAGCACGTCTCCGAATCGACGGAGGACGCCCAGATCATCCTCGTCGCGGACGCCGACATGCTCGCAGATCGATTCTGGGTGGTGGTGGAAGAGTTCCTCGGCAGCCGGATCGCGTTGCCGAGCGCCGCGAACAGCACCCTCGTGGTCAACGCCCTCGACAACCTCACCGGGTCGGGCGATCTCATCAGCGTGCGCAATCGCGGCACGTTCACCCGGCCCTTTGTCCGAGTGGTAGCGCTCAAGCAGCAGGCCGAGCGCGTCTATCGCGCGAAGGAGCAGGAGCTGATCGCGCAACTGGAGGAGACCGAGCGCCGGCTGGTGGAGCTCGAGGAGAGCAATCAGGGCAACGAAAGCCTGATCATCACCGATGCCCAGCGCGACGAGCTGGTCCAATTCCGTCAGGAGAGAGTGCGGATCCGCAAGGAGCTTCGCGAGGTACGGCGGCAGCTCCGCGCGGACATCGAGGCGCTCGAGTCATGGCTCAAGTTCGCGAACATCGGGCTCGTGCCGATCCTCATCGGGCTCACCGGACTGGCGGCGGGGCTGCTGCAGCTCCGGCGCCGCCGGACCGCGGCGACGGCGACGGCGTAGACGCGCAGGAGAGGAGGACACGGCCGATGCGTGGTGCTCGTTCGATACTGATCCTCGCCGCTGTGACCGCGATCGTGGTCGGCGCGGTGGTCTCCGTCGATCGTGAGTCGAGCACGGCGGCGCGCAGCGGCGAGATCGTCTTTCCGGGGCTGCTCGATCAGGTGAACTCCGTGGTGCGGGTCCGGGTGACGGGGAACGAGGGCAAGTTCACCCTGACGCGGGACCGCGATACCTGGGTCGTCGAGGAGAAGGAACGCTACGCGGCCGACCCGGACCGGGTTCACAAGCTGCTCCTCGGCGCGGCGGGGATGAAGCGGGTCGAGCCGAAGACGAGCAACCCCGAGCTCTACCCCAAGCTCAGGCTCGAGGATCCATCCAGCAAGGATGCGAAGTCGGTACGGTTCGTTCTCGAGAACGCATCGGACGCCGAACTCGCAAACTGGGTGCTCGGCGATCGCCGGCCCTCGAAGTCCGATGCCAGCCGCACGGAGCTCTATATTCGTGTCGCCGACGATCCACTGGCATGGCTCGTCGAAGGCTCGGTCCCCGGCGGACAGAAGATCATCGACTGGTTGGATCGTCCGGTTGCACGCATCGATCGCGAGCGCCTGCGTGCTGTCGAAGTGGTACATGCGGACGGCACGGTCATCGCAGTGAACAAGTCGCTTCCCGCGGACGCCGACTTCGCGTTGCGAGACATTCCTGCAGACCGCGAGCCGGATTCTCAATACCGCATCAACGATATCGGGCGCTTCCTCGAAGATCTGCGCTTCGAAGACGTGGCGCCGTCGTCCTCGCTGGACTTTGCCGGCTCCCTGGACAAGCAAGTGCAGGCCGCCACGTTCGACGGGTTGCGCGTTCACCTCGAGACCGTCATGCGCGACGGCGAAGCGTGGGCGCAGTTGCGCGCCGAGTTCGATGAAGGGCTGGTCGAGAAGTCAGAAGATGCCGCCGAGGCGTCGAAAGACGAAGCCGGCGCTGCGCCGGGGGATACCCCCGGATCGCTTCGCTCGGCCGATGAAGTCCGGGCGGAGGCCGAGCGGCTGAATGCTCGTTGGAAGGGCTGGGCCTACGAGCTGCCGTCGTTCAAGCGCGACTACATCGCCAAGCGCATTGACGAACTCACCCGCGCAATCGAAGAGACGGCCGAGGGGAAGGGCGACAGCGACTCCTGATCACGACAACGGCCGACACGTCGTCCGGACTTCTTCGCCCACCTCACGTCCCCGCGGCGCCAAGCCCTCACCTGATGCCGGGGGACGTATTCGCGTTCGAGGCGCCTATCGACCTCGGTCGTTCCCCGCCGGACGCGCCGAAGGACCCGGGAGGATCGCGAGCCCCGGTGCGAAACGAGTACGCCCGAGAACGAGGTCAGACCCGGTGCACGGCGAGTAGGATGTACACTCCCACGCATGTGCTCCGTATCCGCATTACGGCATCGTAAACTCGAGGTGCACCGATTTCCGTGCCCTTGATTGGATGGTTCGCAATCGCCATTGAGAGCACGTCTAGCTGCGGAATATTGATGCAATGATCCGCGGTTGGTAACGGCATCCGTGCGACAGGTCTGCAAATGGCAATCTTCGTCAACGATCGAATCAGCCTCGCCGAAGACGAGGTGAGCGAGCAGTTCGTACGTTCTCCGGGGCCCGGTGGGCAGAATGTCAACAAGCTCGAGACCGCGGTTCAGCTCCGTTTCGACGCGCGCGGATCGAAGTCGCTTCCCGAAGACGTATGCACGCGCCTGCTCGAACTCGCGGGTACGCGTGCGACGAAGCACGGCGAGATCGTCATCGACGCGCATCGGTTCCGCACGAGGGAGCGAAACCGCGAAGACGCGCTGGAGCGGCTTGTCTCGCTCGTGCGCCAAGCCGCGGTGGTGGCGAAACCGAGAAGGGTCACGCAGCCGAGCCGTGCATCGAAGCACCGCCGGATGGAAGACAAGCGCCGGCGCGCGCAGCTCAAGCTGACACGCCAGCCCCTCGATCGGGGAACTGATGCGTGATTCGGGAACAGGCCAATGAAAGACACTGCCATCATCGTCGTTCTCCTGCTGCTTTTTGCATTGAGCCACATGCTGCTCTCGAGTCGAACCATCCGATCCGGTCTGGTCGCGCGGCTCGGAGACAAGCGGTTCCTTGCGGCGTATTCAATCGTCGCCCTCATGTTCTTCGTACCGCTCGTGTACTACTACCTGACGCACCGCCACGCGGGCCCGCTCCTCTGGCCCGCACCCGATTCAGGTGCAGTCGATTTTCTTCTCGTGCTCGCGAACGTGGTCGGTTTCGTGCTGCTCGTGGCCGGGGTCATGACGCCGAGCCCGGCATCGGTCGCCGGAGCGCCCCGCGACGAACCGAGCGGTGTGCAGCGCATCACGCGTCACGCGGTTTTCATGGGCATGGGCATCTGGGCCCTCGCCCATGTGATCGTGAACGGCTATGCGAGCGACGTCGCGTTCTTCGGTGGAATTGTCGTGTTCGTCCTCATCGGCTCCTGGCATCAGGACCGGCGAAAGCTCGCCACGGGCGACGTGCGGTTCGAGCGGTTTTACGCAGCGACGGCTTTTGTGCCGTTCACCGGCCGGGGGGCATTGCGCGGGCTGATGGGGTTGCCCCCGGTGGCGGTGATCATCGGCGTTGCGGTCGCACTGATCGCGCGGTATCTGCACCCGTCGATCGGGGGTTGATTGATGTCTGATTGCAGATCCTGGACAGAGTGCTTCCTGAACACCCCGTAGCCTGCCGAGTTGCTCATCCGGTCCGCGGCCGACCAACCGCGGAGTATCTTCGGGCAAGTCCACTACCCTCCGTTTTCCAGCAAGCGTCGATCATGGCGTGAGTGAACGCTCACCCTCATGGATCGAGTGCTTTGACTACTGGCCTTATGGATTCGTATCCAGCGAAAGCTGACTCGATGGGATTCATATGTTTTTCGCCGGCAAACCAGCCGGCAAAATTTTATGGATACTTGACATATTCTTCCGCTTCCCTATCGTCCCTCGCCATGAGCGCAGTATCCGACCTGAACTTCGAGCCCGGGATCGCCGGTCTGCCCCCGAGCCAAGCCTCGCTC
>JAKZYK010000086.1:0-2887 GCA_047514485.1 Gammaproteobacteria bacterium | reverse complement strand
CCATGGGATAACGGCGCGGGCGATCGGCATGCGATTGTAAGCAACGAGGCTCTCGTACCCGCCCCAGGACGAGCCGATGCGAAACAGCGCGAGCCCATTCACCATGCGTGCGATCGCTGCCTCGTCGGTGGTATGCATCGCGAGTCCGAACAGGCTCGACGCGCCCGCGAAATCCCGCTTCCACAGCGCATGGCCGGGGTCGCTCTCCAGCGCCGGATAGAGTACACGCTTCACCTCGGGGTGGGCGGCGAGCCATCTTGCGATTTTCATCGCCGATGCAGACTGGCGTTTCAGTCGAACAGACAGGCTGCGCATGCCGCGCAGCGCGAGAAAACAGTCGTCGGGGGAGGCGGTGTCTCCGAACGCGAACGTCTGATCCGCGATGGTCCTGAACAGCTCTTCGGTCGCGGTGGTGATCATCCCGATCACCAGGTCCGAATGCCCCGCGAGGTACTTGGTGCCCGCCTGGATCGAGATGTCGACACCATGCTCGAGGGGCCGAAAGTAAATCGGCGTCGCCCAGGTATTGTCCATCGCGACCAGGGCGCCGCGTTCGTGGGCGGCCTTCGCGATCGCGGGCACGTCCTGCATCTCGAACGTGAGCGAGCCGGGCGCCTCGGTGTAGACGAGACGCGTGTTCGCACGCATCGCGTCCGCAATCCCGGCACCGACCGCGGGGTCGTAGAAGCTGGTCTCGACCTCGTAGCGGCTGAGGATCTCGGCGCAGAATCGCCGGGTAGGCCCGTACACTGAATCGGGAACGAGCACGTGATCGCCGGCGTCGACCATGGCCGAGACCGCCATCGTCACCGCCGAGAGTCCGCTACCGGTCACCACGGTGCGATGCCCGCCCTCGATGGCCGCGACGGCTTCGGCCAGCGCCCGCGAGTTCTGGGTCCCGGTTGCCCCATAGGTGACGTTGTCGTAGCGGTTGTCGCCGTCGAACCGGTGAACATAGCCGTCGAGATGTTCGGAGAGGATTGTCGACGCCCGATGTACGGGAAGGTTGACCGGCCCCTGCGCGCACACCGGCGCGCGACCTAGCGCGATGAGTTTGGTGTCCTGTTTCATTTGCCGTCCCGTTGGAGATACGCACTGCCTGCTGGTGCGAAGCGTGCTCCGCGACCGGAGGCACTCACCTTTCCGCGGCGCACGCTATCCGATCCCGCGAACGCATGAAACCGCCCGTGGGAATCTTCACGGTCCACACGCGGACTACGCATCCTCCAGCACGCCCGAGCAGCACGCCATCCCGGGGAACGGAGGCACACTCCTCCACCGCGTTTGTGCATCCGTATCCTGTTCGAAGCGTTGCAAGGCCAGCAGGACACGACCCTGCGTATCCCGTGCCCATACTTGAAGCGCGCATTCATCAGTGCTTTAGTGGGCTCCGCCTCCGGTTCGTCCGCGTCCGGCAAGAGTTTCGGCCTCATTGGAAGAGCTTTTATTCCTGAGTTCTTATGCCTGATCAGCCATCCGAATTCACCCCGATCTCGCCCGAGCAGTACCCGCCTCGAGGTGCGCCCGGCTGGGAACGCGAGCTGCTTGAGCGCCTCGCTCTCTCGTCGCTTGCCGAGCAACGGTTGGCTCGCCGGTGGAACCTGATACTGCGGTCCGCCTGGCTCGCATTCCTGGTGACCCTTGCCGTTCTCTGGATGGACCCGCAGTGGCTTCATCCCGATCCGGGCGGCCGGCACAGCGCACTCGTTGAAATCAGCGGAGTAATCAGCGAGGAAGGGGACGCGAACGCCGATCATATCGTCGCCGGGCTTCAGGCCGCGTTCGAGGACTCCGATACCGCGGGTGTGATCGTGCGCATCAACAGCCCGGGCGGCACCCCGGTTCAGGCCGGCTACATCAACGACGAGATTGTCCGTCTGCGCGCGCTGCACCCCGAAACGCCGGTGTACGCGGTGATCACCGATATCGCCGCGTCCGGAGGCTACTACGTCGCCGCCGCCGCGGACGCCATCTATGCAAGCCGGTCCAGCATGGTGGGCTCGATCGGGGTGCTGATGGACGGCTTCGGCTTCGTCGATGCGATGCACAAGCTCGGCGTGGAGAGACGCCTGATTACGGCAGGAGAGCACAAGGGCTTCATGGACCCCTTCTCGCCTTCCACGGACGAGGAGCTCGCCCACCTCCGAGCCATGCTCGCGGAAGTCCACGACGAATTCATCGAGGTCGTGAAACGCGGACGAGGAGATCGGCTCGCCGATGACGCAGACATCTTCAGCGGTCTGATCTGGACCGGCTCCCAAGGGATCGAGCTCGGCCTCGTCGATGCCCTCGGCAGCAGCAGCTACGTGGCGCGCGAGGTCATCGGCGCCGAGGAGGTCGTGGATTTCACGCTCCGCCCGTCGCACCTGGACACGATCGCAGATCGACTCGGCGCCGGCATCGCACGCACCCTCGGCGCCGCCCTGAACCCGGAGATTGGACGCCTCAGGTAGGCGGCATGCTCACCTCCGGGCGCTACGCCATCGTGATGAACCTTCGGAGCCTGCTTCCATGACTCTCCAGCACCTCAATGAGCAATACCGGACGCACGCGCTGGCCGCGGGGAGGCTGCTTCCATGACTCTCCGACACCGCCTCGCGATCGAGCCCATGACCGCGGAGTCGTTCGCTCCCTTCGGCCGGCTCGTGGAATCTTCCGCGATGCCCGGCGACCGCCGGGTCATGACTCCGTCGCAGTTCGAGTGCGACGGCCGCACCACGATCCATACCATCTGGCAGCCCTGCGCGGGTCGGTCGTTCTCCAGGCTCGAGCGCCATTTCGGAGTCACCCAGACGTTCTTCCAGCTCTCGGGCAGTCCGTCGGTGGTCTGCGCCGCGCCGCCCACGGATCTCGACGATCCGGGCGCCATTCCGCGCCCCGAAGACGT
>JAKZYK010000085.1:0-6240 GCA_047514485.1 Gammaproteobacteria bacterium | reverse complement strand
CGCCGCCGCGTTGTCGTGCCTCAAATCGTCGGCCCCGACCCGCAAGGTGTCAAGCGCCAGGTAGCCGTCACCCGCAAACAGGGGATTGGCTCTCGACGCGACACCTGCCTCCCCGCGGCCGGCGCCCGAGGCGCCCGGGGTTACCAGGCCGATGACCCGCGGCGGCGCACTCCACGGCGACGTCCCGGTGTAGAGCACGATGGGCAGCACCGGCGCCAGCCGGTCGGTGGACCGGAACCGCTTGCCCCGCCAGCGTTCCATGTGGGAGTTGTCGACGTAGATGATCAGTCCCAACGAAGCCAACGCTTCCCGCGCGATCTCCGGCACCGGGCCGGAGTCAAGAAGCCTGTGCTTCGCCCGCGGTCTCCGGCGCCGGGGCGTCGGCGCCGTTGCTCTCCTGCTGGCGCCGCCACATCTGTGCGTACCGGCCGTCGAGCGCGATCAGCTCTTCGTGCCGCCCCCGTTCGACGACCCGCCCCGTGTCGAGGACGAGGATCTCGTGTGCATCGACGATCGTCGACAGACGGTGCGCGATGCTGAGCGTCGTGCGCCCACGGGAGAGATCGCGCAGATTCTGCTGGATCTCCCGCTCGGTGGCGGAGTCGAGCGCCGACGTCGCTTCGTCGAGGATCAGAATCGGTGGGTCCTTCAACACGGTACGCGCGATCGCCACCCGCTGCTTCTCGCCTCCCGAGAGCTTGAGCCCGCGCTCGCCCACGACGGTCTGGTACCCGTCGGGAGTGGAGACGATGAAGTCGTGGATGCGCGCCAGCCGCGCCGCACGCTCGATCTCGGCCGGTGTCGCGTCCGGCCGCCCGTAGGCGATGTTGTAGTAGACGGTGTCGTTGAACAGCACCGTATCCTGGGGAACGATGCCGATCGCGGCACGCAGGCTCGACTGCGTGACATCGCGCACGTCCTGTCCGTCAATCCGCACCACACCGCTGTCCACGTCGTAGAAGCGAAACAGCAGCCGGCTCACCGTCGACTTCCCGGCGCCGGACGGACCGACGATCGCGAGGGTGCGTCCGGCCGGGATCGCGAAGCTCACGTCCTCGATGATCGGACGGCGGGCGTCGTATCCGAACCCGACGCCGTCGAACTCGATCCGCCCGCCGTCGACCGCGATCTCTCTCGCGCCGGGCGCGTCTCCGATCTCCTCGGGCTCTTCGAGGAGACCGAACATCTCCTCGATGTCGATGAGCGCCTGCTTGATCTCGCGATAGACGAACCCGAAGACGTTGAGCGGCTGGTAGAGCTGCATCAGGTAGGTGTTGGCCAAGACGAACCCGCCGATCGTCATCGCTCCGGCGACGATCCCGTACGCGGAGAGCAGCATGACGGCGGTGAGCCCAATGGCGATGATCGCGGCCTGACCGATGTTGAGCAGCGAGAGCGAGACCTGATTCATCACCGCGGCGCGCTCGTATCCGTACAGCGCCTCGTCGAGCCGTCTCTCTTCGTGTGCTTCGTTGCCGAAGTACTTGACGGTCTCGAAGTTGATCAGGCTGTCGATGGATTTGGTGCTCGCGCGCCCTTCTTCCTCGTTCATCCGCCGGCGGAACTTGATGCGCCACTCCGTCACCATCAAGGTGTAGGCGATGTAGAGGACCACCGTCGCCATTGTGGTGAGTGCGATGACCGCATCGAGCATGTTCCACAGGATGACGAACACGAGAATGAGCTCGATCGCGGTGGGAAAGATCGAGAACAGACTGAAGCGCAGCAGGAGCGAGATTGCCCGCGTGCCGCGATCGATCGCTTGTGACAACCTCCCCGTCTGCCGCCCGAGGTGGAATCGCATCGACAGCGCATGCAGGTGGCGGAATACCTCGAGCGCGATGGTGCGAATGGCCCGCTCCGCGACGTTGACGAAGATGGCGTCGCGCGCTTCGTTGAACGCGAGCGACAGGATCCGGGCCGCGCCGTAGGCGAGAATGAGCGCGAGGGGCATCGCTATGAGGCCGGCATCGACGGGCGAGAGCGCATCGACGGCGCGCGCGTAGAACACCGGGATGAACACCGCCGCCACCCGCGCCGCGATGAGCATCGTCATCGCGAGCACGACCCGCAGCCGCAGCGACGGCGCCTCGCTCGGCCACAGATAGGGCAGCAGCGATCGCAGAGCCCGCCAGCCGCCCGTCGCGCCTTCCTCGGAGACGGGATATCTCGAGAGATGTCTCACTGGATCTGCACTCCGTGTCCGCGCAGTGCGTTGCCTTCGGGCTGCGGCGGAACCGGTCGCACGAGCCTCTCCGTCATTTCGGCGAAGAACCGCCATGGTAGCCCAGTCCGCCAGCCCGCATGTCTCGCCGGTACGTGCAAACAGACTTTCCGTGACATCATCGCGTGGTGACTCTTGCCGCTCCAGGCGACCCTCGATGAACGACTCGCAGCCGACCAGGCCGGTTCGACCGCGCGACGCCGCGACCCTGATCGTCGTGCGTCCCGGCGACCGCGATCCCCTGTGCCTGATGGGGCGCCGCCACGCTGACTCGGAGTTTCTGCCCGGCTGCTTCGTGTTTCCCGGCGGGGCGGTGGAAGGGGCGGATCAGGCGGTAAAACCTGCATCGCAGCTCGATCTCACCCACCTTGGGGCCATGGGAGTCGGCGGGAATGCCGCCGCTGCCGCGGCTCTCGCCGTCGCGGCGGTGCGCGAGACGTACGAGGAGACCGGGATCATGATCGCGGCGCCCGGCGACGTCGGGGCCGCCCCGGGCAACACCTTCGACGAGATGCGGCTGCGCGGAGTCGCGCCGGCGCTCGGGCGGCTCGTCTACCTCGGACGGGCGATCACTCCGACGTACTCTCCCATCCGGTTCCATGCACGGTTCTTCCTCACACGGCTCAGGCCCGGCCGAGTCGATCTCGGCGGAGACGGCGAGCTGCATGAACTATCGTGGGTGCCTCTCACCGACGTGGCATCCCTCCCGACCATCGAGATCACGCGCTTCATGGCCGAGTTCGTCGGCGAAATCATCAAGCGCGCTCCTCTTCTTCCCGCCGGCCGGCCGGTATTCTCGGTACGCGGCCAGCACCGTCTGATCCGTTATCTTTGATTGCACGAGGCACCGCGAGGTAGGTCGCGGCACCGGCACTGGCACTGGTCGCACGTGGAGTGGCGGGCTCCGCTATCTCCGATCGCGCCGAGGCTCCGCGAGGGCGTAACGCGCGTGGACCGACGCAGCCTCGCTGCACACCACGTCCCCCCGCTCGACGAGGTGGATGATCGTCGAAAGCACCGAGCGCGCCGCGGCCGGGTGCATCCCGGCCGGCAGGTCGTGATACAACCGCTTCACCATTCCGGGGATCGTGTCGAGCCCGTCACGCAGACACGCTTCAATCTGGCGCGCGCGCAAACGGCGATGCTCGATGAGCGATTCGACGAACGGCCTCGGATCGCGGATCGGCGCCCCGTGGGTGGGCCAGTACGTCCGATCGTCGTCGTCGAGCAACCGCTCCAGACTCGCGATGTAGGTGCCCATGTGGCCGTCCGGCGGCGACACGATGGTGGTCGACCAGCCCATCACGTGATCACCGCAGAACAACGCCCGTTCCTCGCGCAGCCGGTAGCACACGTGGTTGGAGGTGTGCCCGGGCGTATGGACGCATTCGAAGCTGAAGCCGTCGCACTCGATGACGTCCCCGTCGCGCACCTCGATGTCGGGTTCGAACTCGATGTCCGCCCCTTCCTCGACCACCTCGACCTCTTCGCCCGCCTTCGGCCGGCCCGAGCCGTGCGGCCCGAATCCGTACGTCGGGGCCGGCGAGAAACGGCGCAGCAGCGCGCAGCCGGGCGAATGATCCCGATGCGTATGGGTGACGAGCACGTGGGTGATCGTCTCGCCTCGAAGCCCGCCGGCGAGCGCCTCGATGTGATCGCCGAGGGCCGGTCCGGGGTCGATGACCGCGACCCGCCCGTGCCCGACCACATAGGTGCCGGTACCGTGGAACGTGAACGGGCTCGGATTGCGGGCGATCACGCGCCGAACGTACGGCGCCATCGTCTCCAGCACCCCGTACTCGAAGTCGAGGTCCCGGTTGAACCGGATGTCCGCGGGCATCGATCGTTCCTTGAAGTTTCTTCGAGCTGTGTGCCTGCCAATCGTAACGCGCCCGCGCCCGCGTGCGCAGGAGGCATTGCCAAGGCGGCGCTTGCGTTGTATCGACGCCGCGGCTTGCGGTAGCGCGCACAAGCGCATAGTGGCACGCCCGTTGCGTTCAGGCAGGCAGTGCGCTTAGCGTGCGTCCCGGCGGTGCGCGGGCGACGGTGAAGGGAGCCTGTTTCGCCAACGCGCTCCCATGCGTCGGCATCCCGGCATACGGGTGACGATGGACAATGAACGAGGAACCAATCACGACATGAAGAGCATCTGCGTATTCTGCGGTTCACGCGACGGTCGGGCGCCGGCGTATCTGGAGTCCGCCCGTGCGCTCGGTACGGCGATCGCGGCGAGCGGCATCGCGCTCGTCTACGGCGGCGGCGGGCGGGGCATGATGGGCGCATTGGCGGATGCGGCGCTCGCCGCGCAGGGCCGCGTCATCGGGGTGATCCCGCGGGATCTCTTTCAGCGCGAGCACCTCCACAAAGGTCTCACCGAGCTGCACGCGGTGAACGGGATGCTCGATCGGAAGACGCTGATGGCGGAGCTCTCCGACGGGTTCATCGCGCTTCCCGGCGGTATCGGAACGATGGACGAGCTGTTCGAGATGTGGACGTGGACCCAGCTCGGCATCCACGCCAAGCCGTCGGTTCTGCTCAACGTCGACGGCTACTACAATTCGTTGATCGCGTTTCTCGACGAGATGACCGACGCCGGCTATCTCGGCCCGGGCCAGCGCGCGATCCTGCGCTCGGCGGAGACCGCCGGCGATGCGCTGTCCCGTCTCCGACACGCCGCCGTGTCCGGTGGCGCGGCAGCGCGTTGAGGCCGACTCGCCGCACGTGCGGCGCCCCGGTTCCTGCCACGGACGCGGCTTCGATACCTGTTTTCGACGTTCATCCCTCGATATGAGGGGTGCACATGCCCGGAGCGATCCCGGTCTCGGAGCGTTCGATCGGTGCCCGGATTCGGCGCGCGGTCGGGTGCGGAGAGCGGTGCCCGCGGGGCGCCGTCATCGGAGCGTTCGGCCGGCGTCCGGGTTCGGCGCAGCAGCAGCCGCCAGTCCAACTGGCGCCGCGCGGTAATCACCCGTGGCGCCGCCGTGGCAAGATCCGTGGTGATCATCAGGCACAGGAGCCCACACGATGCTCGACTATCTGTTGCAGTACGGCCTGTTTCTCGCCGAGACGCTTACCGTCGTCGCGGCCGTCGCAGCCTTGGTCCTTCTTGTCGCCGCGCTCGCGGTTCGACGCCGCGGAGGCGCCGGGCTCGAGAGGCTCGAAGTCCGCGATCTGGGGGCGCGGTACCGCGACATGAAGCAGATCCTCGAGAACGGGCTCCTTGGCGCGAAGGAGCGCAAGGCGGCGGCGAAGGCACGCAAGCGCGAGGCGAAGGCGCGCAAGAAAGACGCCCGTTCGACCCGTCCCCGGGTGTTCGTGCTCGACTTCAAGGGCGACATGCGCGCGAGCGCCGTGGCCTCGTTGCGCGAGGAGGTGACCGCGGTGCTGGCGTTCGCCCGACCCGAGGACGAGGTGCTGGTGCGGCTCGAGAACACCGGCGGCCTCGTGCATGAGCACGGCTTCGCCGCCTCCCAGCTCATGCGGGTGCGCGAGCGCGGTATCCCGCTGACCGTGAGCGTGGACAGGATTGCCGCGAGCGGCGGCTACATGATGGCGTGCGTCGCCGACCGGATCCTCGCCGCCCCGTTCGCGATCCTCGGCTCGATCGGGGTGCTGGCGCAGATCCCGAACTTCCACCGCCTGCTCGATCGCCACGGCATCGACTTCGAGCAGTTCAAGGGCGGGGAGTACAAGCGCACCGTCACCTTGTTTGGGGAGAACACCGACGCCGACCGCGAGAAGCTCAGGCAGGACATCGAGGAGATCCACACGATCTTCAAGCACTTCGTCACCGAGCAGCGTCCGGGACTCGACATCGACAAGGTTGCCACCGGCGAGCACTGGCTCGCGCGCCGCGCCAAGGATCTCGGTCTGTGCGACGAGCTCATCACGAGCGACGACTACCTCCTCGCGGCGAACGAGCGGGCCGAGCTCGTCGGGGTCCGCTTCGAGGCCCGCAAGCGGTTCGCGACCCGGCTCGCGGAGTCGGTGGCCGTGTTCGCGGGCGGCGCCGAGGC
>JAKZYK010000084.1:0-4120 GCA_047514485.1 Gammaproteobacteria bacterium | reverse complement strand
CGAATCTCAGAAATGCTCGACCCACGGTCTCAGCTCGACCTCCCAGGTCCACGCGCTGCGGTGCTGACGATGGACGTGCAGGTAGGTATTTGCGATCGCGTCCGGATCCAGCCACTCGTCGTGATCGGGGACGCGGACCCGGCTCTCGATGCCGCCGTCGATGACGAAGTGCGCGACGTGGATCCCCTTCGGCGCCAGTTCTCGCGCCATGCTCTGCGCGAGCCCGCGCAGCGCGAACTTGCCCATGGCGAAGCAGCCCGACTCCGGATAGCCCTTCACGCTGGCCGAGGCACCGGTGAACTGGATCGATCCCGACCCTCGCTCGCGCATCGCCATCGCGGCCCGGCGGGCGACGAGGAAGCCGCCGAAAGCGGTGATTGCGACCGCCCGCTCGACCGCCTCCGGATCGATGTCCGCGACCGCGCCGCGTACCCGTGCGCTCGCGTTGAACACCACGAGATCCGGCACCCCCTCGGCGTCGAGCACCGCATCGAACAGGGCGTCGACGTCCTCGCGCCGGCTCGCATCGCACGTGTATGCGCTTGCGCCAGTCTCCTCCGCCAGGGCCGAGAGCTTCGCGGTGTCCCGCGCCGCGAGCACGACCTTCATGCCCTCGTCGGCGCACCGCCGCGCGAGCGACGCGCTCAGCCCCGGCCCCGCGCCAACAATCATCGCGAGCTCACTCATGGTCTGCCTCCAGTGTTGGTGTTCTCATTCCGTAGAGAGTGCCACGAGCTTCGGCATCGCGCATATCCCCCGCCACGCATGGCACGCTCGCGCATGGGTCCTTACAATCGGAGATGTTCCATCCACACCGAAAGAGGTCGCCAGTGCTGCTCCAACTCTCGACATGGCCGGAAATCGACACGTACCTCGAGCGATCCCGCGGCATCATCATCCCCATCGGATCGACCGAGCAGCACGGACCCAATGGGTTCATCGGCACCGATGCGTTGTGTCCCGAGACGGTCGCGCGCGGTATGGACGAGAAGATCGACATCGTCGTCGCGCCAACGCTGAGCATCGGCATGGCCCAGCACCACCTCGGGTTCTCCGGCTCCATCACCCTGCGGCCGAGCACCCTCATCGCGGTCGTGCGCGACGTCGTGCAATCCCTCGCCCGGCATGGATTCGAGCGGTGCTACTTCCTCAACGGGCACGGCGGCAACGTCGCCACCGTGAACGCCGCGTTCTCCGAGATCTACGCCGACTCGAGCTTCAACCCCCATGCTGGGAACGAGCCGGGGGTACGGTGCCGGCTCGGCAACTGGTACGACGGTCGCCGGGTTCGCGCTCTCTCGCGGGAGCTGTTCGGTGGCGCGGAGGGCAGCCACGCCACGCCTTCCGAGGTCTCGCTCACGTTCTACGCCTATCCGGAGGCGATCAAGCACGCGCAGATGAGCCCTCGCATCGCGCCCAGTGGACCGATCCTGGACGCCGCCGACTATCGCCGCCGCTTCCCGGACGGACGCATCGGCTCTGATCCGTCGCTCGCGACGCCGCAAGCCGGAGAGAAGCTGTTTCACGCCGCGGTCGAAGACGCGGTGGAAGACTATCAGCGGTTCCTCGCGGCGCAATAGTTCGTCTCGAGGAATCTTGCGCGGCGGCGGGTCGCTCACCCAGCCCACCTGCACCGCTGCCGCGTGTTCTCGTTCGTGCTGTGCATCCTCTACATCGCCGACATGGCGAGCGGCGCTGCGCCATGCAACGTGCGCCGGGCCGGGTGCGACGCGCCGCGGGCGGTATGCGAGAAGCTCGCTCTGCTGCTGCCGCGAGACGATGCAGGCGCACTTGGCCGTGTCGATGGCGGCTGCGGAAACGGGCGTTTCATGCGCCGCGGGAACGGGCAAGCTCAATCATGTCTGGCTTCATGGATGCACCCGCGTCACTTGGCACCGAATCGCAACCCTCCCGTATAATCGCGCGTCTTCTCTCTATCCGTCCGAAGCGCGGTGCAGCATGGCAAAGAAGCAGATCTACCGGGTCGTCTTCCACAGTCGCGGGAAGGTCTACGAGTTGTATGCGCGCAGCGTGAGCCATGGCGAGCTCTACGGGTTCGTCGAGATTGGCGAGATCATCTTCGGCGAGCGTACCGCGATTCTCGTCGATCCTTCCGAGGAGAAGCTCAAATCCGAGTTCGAAGGGGTGCAGCGAACGTACGTCCCGTTCCACGCGGTAGTTCGTATCGACGAGGTCCGGCGCGAGGGGAGCAACAAGATTCTCGAAGTGGGTGAAGCTGGGAATGTCACTCCGTTCCCAGTTCCGATGTTCCCCACCGGGGGCGACAAGCCCTGACGCTGCATCTCAGCCGGAGTCGCGGCGGCGTCACTCGAAATGTTCAGCGACGTGCTCGGCGTACCCTGCGTGCTCGATCCTTGCTTCGACGAGAGAGTCGAGGGTCGTGATCGTCAGGTCGCCCACTGCGAGTACGGATGCTCGACGAGGCGCTGGTTGTAATAGCGGATATCGCCGGACACGTCTTCGCCCGCCCACGCGGGGAACGTGAACTCGTCGCTGGCCGATTCGAGTTCGATCTCGGCTACGACGAGACCCGAATTGTCTCCCTCAAAGACGTCGATCTCCCAGGCGAGGCCCTCGTGCTCGACGATGAAGCGCGTTTTCTCGATCAGCGGCTTCACGCAGAGCTCTTCGAGGATCTCATGCGCGTCGTCGGCCGGAATCTCGTATTCGTACTCGCGGCGCGTGATGCCCACCGCCGCGCTTTTGATGTTGAACCAAGCCTTGCCCGCGCACGCGCGCACGCGTACCGAATTGCTCGGGTCGGTCGAGAGATAGCCCTGCCGGTACCGCATTCCGGACGACGCCGCTTCGCGCCAGGAGTCATCGATGACGAGGAATTTTCGCTCGATCTCCACACCCATCGCCCGACTCCGCCGCCAGCTTGATGGCAGCCCCGAATTCCACTATACCGGCGTCCCCTGACCCAGGCACCTGAGCCTGCCGGTGCAGGGATATTGCACGGTTTCAAATCCGATACGCGGTACGGGTCATGATATTGGAGGCCACGCGCATCAGACGCCGGACGATGGGAGACAGCGCGGCCCCGCCCGCGGCGCGCGCGCGGGTGGCGTGGCGTTGCTCGTCGGCGTGCATCTGCTCGAGCAAGGCGCGGCTGCGATGATCTCCAGCCGGGAGCCGCGCGAGGTGATCATCGATGTGTTCGGCCACCTGGCGCTCGGTCTCGACGACGAACCCGAGACTCCACCGATCGCCGGCCAGCCCGGCTGCGGCGCCGATGGCGAGCGAACCGGCGTACCAGAGCGGATCGAGCCGACTCGGCGCTGCACCGAGCTCTTCGAGCCGCGTGCGGCACCAGACGAGGTGATCGTTCTCTTCGCGGGCCGCCTGCTCCATCGCTTCGCGGGTCGCGGTATCGCGCGCCACCAGCGACTGCCCCTGGTAGAGCGCCTGGGCTGCGACCTCACCCGCGTGATTGACCCGCATCAGCCCTGCCGAGTGCCGACGCTCATGATCGTCGAGAACGTCATCCGCGACGTCGTCGGCCGGGTTCTGGGTACTGGGCTCGTGATCGACCGGCGCGGTACCGCGCAGAGCACGGTCGAACGCGATGACGAGCCGATCGAGTCGGTCGATGTGGCGATCGGGGCGTTCAGCCATCGGAATTCATGTGCAAGTGCGAAGCGGCAGTCTACCGGACATCCCGGACCGCGGGGCTACGCCAAGGTTTGGGACGCGCACCGGAGGATCGGGAGGGTTGGGCGAATCGCGTGTGGCGCTCAGCTATCCGTCTCCGTCCGACATTCCTGACAGCTCTCGACCCATTACGGACTCCCGGCACTCCCGGCATCGACACTCCCGGCATCGAAATGGCATCGAAATTGACACTTCATGAGGCGACGGATAGGATTCGCGTCTTTTTCGCGGCACTGATGGATCTCGGTCGGATATGGGCACTTTCACCGCCAAACCACACGAAGTCGAGCGGAGGTGGTTCGTCGTCGATGCGACGGGACAACCTCTCGGGCGCCTCGCGAGCCAGATTGCGCACCGGCTCCGGGGCAAGCACAAGGCCGTGTTCACTCCTCACGTGGACACCGGCGATTACATCATCGTGGTCAACGCGGAGAAGGTCGGACTC
>JAKZYK010000083.1:0-2779 GCA_047514485.1 Gammaproteobacteria bacterium | reverse complement strand
AGATCCCGGAGGATTGCGCTCATGTTGGACTTTGTCACGGTCGGCACCAATGATCTGAAACGCGCAGGGGAGTTCTACGATGCGGTGCTCGGGGTCCTCGGCGGAACCCGTTCGCGCGAGGGCGAGCGCCTCATCATGTGGTCGGGCCCTGCCGGCGCAGCATCGCTCGCTGTCATCACCTCCTTCGACAAGAGCGCGGCAGCGCCGGGTAACGGCACCATGATCGCGCTTGCCGGCGGCGACCCCGAGACCGTCCAGGCGGTCCACGCGAAGGCGCTGGCGATGGGCGGCGCCGACGAAGGGTCACCGGGTCCCCGCGGCACCGGCGACTTCTACGGCGGTTACTTTCGGGATCCTGACGGTAACAAGCTGGTCGCATACTGCCGGCAGGAGGTGAGGTAGCGCGACGCGAATGCGGGTGCCGACGTCCACCGATCCACAGTCGGCGTCGACCGTTGCGCTCGAAGTCGTCCGTCCAGGGCCGCTCTTCCCGGTAGTGGTGACCGGGCCGCCGCGTGGCGCGCTCAGTCGACCACGAACAGCTTCGCTCCGACGCTCGTGCTCGAGCGATGCGGCTGCGCTCCGTCCGCTACCTGATAGCTCGTGCCGGGGATGAGAGTGAAGGTGCGCCCATCTGCGAGCTCGGTGAGCAGCTCGCCCTTGAGGCACAGCAGCACGTGACCCTTCTCGCACCAATGATCGGCGAGGTAGCCCGGGGTGTACTCGACCATCCGCACCCGGATCCCCCCGAACTCGCGGGTGCGCCAGTAGGCATTGCCGCTCTCCCCCGCGTGCTCGGTCGGCGTGATCGCCGCCCAGTCGGTGGTTCCGAACGGGATGTCCGACATACGCATCGATGTCGCCTCCGAGGCTTCTCAGTTGTAGTAGAGCCGCTGTAGTAGAGCCGCCGTTCACGCAGGCCGTCCGACCGGCTACGTCGCGTCCGGCGGGCCCGTGCAGCGCACGCACGAGGGCCGCGATCTCCTCTTCGTCGACGGCTTTGCCGCTTCGCCGCACGTTATGCCCCATGCCAGTTGCGGTCGAGTACGGAGCTGTGGTTCCGCCGTTGCGTGCTATTCGTCGTCTCCCCGCGCTGCCCCCGCGTACGAGCCGAGGAACCGTTTCGCGGTCTTTCTCTCTTCGATGCACTTGCGGTACTTCCAGGCCCGTCCCAGGGTGCTGAACAATCCGCCTTCCTGGCTCGGATTCAGCGTCTGCACCAGTCCGAGGATCTTGGGAGCGGGGGGATTCATAGCCCAGATCCGTTCCGGTATACGGACTCGGGGACCTGACAGCTCGAGCGTCTGTCCGTTTGCCTCGTTCTGAAGCATCAGTGCCAGATCGAACTCGTCCTGCGGTCCCTCCACCCCGAGATCCCGGGCCTTGATGTCCAGCTCCGGTCCAAAGCGGTAGAAGCTACCCGAGTCTTCGTCTTCGTCCTCGGGCTCCACGAACGTGATCCAGTCCGCGGTTCCTGCCTCGTCGGTGCTGAAGCGCTCCTTTCCCGTCGTATCATCGTCGTAGCTTCCGACTTTGCGTCCTTTCACCACTACGCGAGCACTGCGTGCCTCGATCCGGATCGTGTAGTCCGCGTTTCGCCACTCCTTCCCCGCGTCCAGCTTCAGTCGCTGTATCCGCACGTCGATATGGACGGTCTTGCCTCCCGTTGCCCGGTATCCCACCAGCACCGCCGCCACCGCGCGCGCTCGACCGTCCTGCGACTCCATCCGAGCGTACGCCTTGACCCGGTACGGATCTTCGTCTGCACACATGCGGTTGAAGACGATGCGCCCGACGGGCGGATGGAGCACCGGATCCGGCTCGAAAACGGGTTCGGCTGGAGACGTCGCACAGGCGCCATTGGCCAGGAGAAGTGCGAGGACTGCCGCTCTGCGCAGCTTGCAGGTCATTCGAGGATCTCCGGTCATGGTCGCAGTCATCACCGCATCATGCCGTCTCCGAGGGTGAGCTGAGCATGTGCAATGGCGCCGTCGCCGCCGGGCACGACCAGGTGTCGCGAGAAGCCGAGCACCCGGCACAGCCAGTCGATCGCGACCGGGGCGTCCCGGTATCGCATCGTGGGCATGACCGGGGACCTGCCGGACGTTGGCATGGGACAATCTCCTTCGCATGCTTGAAAGGGAGCGCATCCAGTGCGCGGAGCTACGGATGGCCCGTACCGTGCGAGTGTATGATGCCTGACACGGGGATTCTCGCGTCCGAGCCAAAGGGGGCTACGCGTATGAAACGTCTGTTCCTCGCCGTGGCCGCGGTGGTCCTGGCCTCGAGCTCGGCTGCGGCGGCCGACGTCAAGCCGGGTGTCATCTACGACCTGGGCGGCAAGTTCGACAAGTCGTTCAACGAGGGCGTCTACAACGGCGCAGTGAAGTTCAGGGCCGACACCGGATTCGAATTCCGGGAGTTCGAGGTGCAGACCGATTCCCAGCGCGTGCAGGCGCTGCGCAACTTCGCCCGCCGCGGCCAGGATCCCATCCTGGCAGTGGGCTTCCAGTACGCATCGGCGCTCGAAAAGGTGGCGCCCGAGTTCCCCGACACCCGCTTCGCGATCATCGATGCGGTGGTCGACCAGCCCAACGTCCAGTCCATCGTGTTCAGGGAGCACGAGGGCTCCTTCGTCGTCGGCATCCTGGCCGCGATGGCGGCGAAAGGCGACAAGATCGGCTTCGTGGGCGGCATGGACGTGCCGCTGATCCGCAGGTTCGCCTGTGGCTACGTGCTGGGCGCACGCCACGCAAAGCCCGGTATCCAGGTCTTCCAG
>JAKZYK010000082.1:0-3197 GCA_047514485.1 Gammaproteobacteria bacterium | reverse complement strand
ATCTTCACGGTGATGAACTTCCTCCTCCCGAACCAGGGCTTCCTCTCCATGCACTGCTCGGCGAACGTCGGCGACCGCGACGATGCCGCGATCCTGTTCGGGCTTTCGGGCACCGGGAAGACGACGTTGTCGGCCGATCCGGATCGCCGTCTGATCGGCGACGACGAAACGGGCTGGACGGATACCGGCGTCTCGAACCTCGAGGACGGCTGCTACGCGAAGCTCATCGACCTCGACAAGGAAGCCGAGCCGGTGATCGCGGCGGCGTTGTCGATGCCGGGGACGATCATCGAGAACGTGCCGCCGCTGCCCGGGAAGCGGATCGAGGATACGGATCCGCAGGAGCTCGATCTGACCGACGCCTCGATCACCGAGAACACTCGCTTCTCATACCCGCTCTCCTGCAATCCGAACGTCGCGGACGGCGCGCGTGGCGATCACCCCGAGACCATCGTGCTGTTGACCGCCGATGCCTTCGGAGTGCTCCCGCCGGTGTCTCTCCTCGAAGGCAGGGAGGTGATGTATCACTTCGTGCAAGGCTTCACCGCGAAGCTCGCAGGCACCGAGGTAGGGCTCACTGTGCCGCGGGCGACGTTCAGCGCGTGCTTCGGTGCGCCGTTCATGTCCCATCGCCCGGATGTCTACGCGAATCTGCTCGCCGACAAGATGCAGGCGCACGAGGCACGCTGTGTCCTGCTCAACACCGGTTGGAGCGGCGGTCCCGCCGGCGAGGCGGATCGGATCTCGATCAGGGACACCCGGGCGCTGCTCAACGCGGCGCTCGGCGGAGACCTCGATGGGGTCGAGACCGCTGTACATCCGATCTTCGGACTGCGCATGCCGATGTCGTGCCCCGGGGTCGATGCCGCGATCCTCGATCCGCGATCGGTGTGGAGCCACAAGAGCGCGTACGATGCGGCCGCCGTCAGGCTGCGCGGCATGTTCAGGGAGAACTTCGCCAAGTTGGGGGATCAGGTACGAGATCGAGTCGGTGATGTAGCGCTCGAAGTTCTGGGGCACTGACTCCGCGGCTGCGGCCGGCAACCGGCGCGACAAGGTCCATGCCCCGATCCCGATGCCTGACAGGGCGTCCGTTGCGCTCCATTCGCGGCTTCGCGATACCCGGTTGCCGATCGCTGCGATATGCCGCGTTCCGAGACTGCCCGATCGGCTGACCGCGCTTCGTCACTTTCCCCGGCGGGCGCCGCGCCGGTCAGTCGTCGAACGATCGCGGCCGGAGCCCGGCCTGGAACCAGCATACGAAGCTGTAGAAGTCGTATACCGGGAGTCCGACCGCGCGCGACACCTCGGCCGCGTACGGCGGCATGTTCGTGCATTCGAGGACGATCGCGCCGATGTCGCGGTTGCGCTCGACGAGTCGGCGGGCGGCGGCGATAACCTCCTCGCGGGCGCGGTCCACGTCGAGCTCGAGCTCGTCGCCGAGCAGCACTCGGGTGAACTCCGCGCCGCCCTCGGTCCCTTCCACGGGAGTATCCGGCCGCGCGCCCGCGCATTCGAGGTGCCTCGGGGTGAGGCTGCCTGCTTCCACCGTCACCACCCCGACCAGCCGGCCCGGCGGCAGCAGCCGCTCGACCCACGGCACTTGCAGGAGCGACGATGCGGCGACCGGGACCCCGCAGGCCTGCGCGAGCCGGTCCTGGTACAGGACCAGGAAACCGCAGTTGGTGGTGATGCCGTCGGCGCCGATCGCGACCAGCTCGCGGGCCGCAGCGGCGAAATCCTCGACGATGCCACCGTCGCGGTCGCGTACGACCTTGTCCGGCGTCGCGCCGCCGACGACGCGATAGAGCATCGGAAACGGCCAGGTCCCGGCGTTGCCGCCATCGCCCGGGATGCGCGGAAAGCGGGATTCGAGCAGCAGAATGCCCACGCTCGCCCCGTAGACCGCCTTGCCGCCGCGCGCCACCGTCACTGATCCGTTCTCCTTGGGCTGGCGCGCGATTCGACCTGCACCAGACCCTCGCTCGGGCAGACGATCACCGTATCCCCGGTATGCAGGCTCCGGGTGATATCCACCTCGAACCGGTCGATGAACGGCAGATCGGCGAACGCAGCTCCCTGCACCATGATGGGGTTGGCGCGATTGAGCAGCAGCGCCGCGGGCGCCATGCCGCGCGAACACATCTCGCGCAGCATCCACGCGGTGGCGACGCCGCCCTTGGCGGTATTGAGCACCAGGATCCGGCCGACGTAGCTCTCTCCGTACAGCGCATGGGCCGGACGAGAGAAGATCCCCCGGATGCGATCCAGATCGTAGCGGGCGCTGAAGTCGTCCCGGGCGACCAGCGCCAGCCCCGATACCGTCTCGCCGATCCCGACGCGGCCGCGGAATTCCCGGTCGGAGGGGTCGCTTGTACCCATCAATATCGCCCCCGCCCCGATACCGTCTCGCCGATTCCCATGTGGCCGTGGAGCTCCCGGCCGGCAGGATTGCTCGTACTATTCAATATCGCCCCCGCACCGCCGCGTCGACGCATGCCTCCATGGAGGCGATGACCGGATCGTATCCGTATCCCTGGATGATGTTGACGAGCTTGGCGGAGTTGGTGAGCAGGCGCCGCCAGCCGTTGGCTTCGCCCATCTCACGCGCCCGCATCTGGTAGAAGCACACCCCCTGGAGCAGCAGGGCCCCGGCGTCCTCGAAGATCCCGGTAAAGCCCATGCGATCGCAGGCCGCCTTGTTCTCGGGCGAGGTGGCGATCAACATTGCGGTATCCGGATGAATGTGCCGCCCCCGCAGCAGATCGCTGAGCCGTTGCAGCTCGATCAGCGAGAGCTGCGGCGCCGCGAAGACCACGACGTCGACTCCTTCCTCGTGACGGCCGAAGGACCGGTAGAAATCGTCGAGGTCGGTACGGCCGATGCGGTGGGTTCGCTCCGGCGGCTTGTCGAAAACGCTGTCCGGATCGGGTGCTTCCGGCGTGACCCCTGCCATGTGGAACATCGGCACGGAGCCGTAGCTCGCGAGCGCAGCGCCGAAGTGCTTGAGCTCATCGGAGGTGGGCGCGCCGTCGATGCCGTCGATCACCGGCACCTGCCAGTAGGAATTGACCGCCCGCCCGACGATCGCTCCGAGCGCGCCCCAATCGCTCAACGTCTCCGGCCGTGTCTCTACCGCGAACAGGTGGGTGCCGCGGCGATGGCGGTCGAGGTGGCAGCCGTAGCGCGGCGTGCGT
>JAKZYK010000081.1:0-4322 GCA_047514485.1 Gammaproteobacteria bacterium | reverse complement strand
TGGATGCGGCGGTGGGTGGACTCGGGAAAGCTTCCCGGGCTGCTCGTCGCCATCGTGCGCAACGATCGCCTCGCCTGGTTCGAGACCTGTGGCTATCGCGACGTCGAGACGAAGCGCGCGGTCGAACCGGACACCATCTATCGCATCTACTCGATGACCAAGCCGATCACGACCGTGGCGGCGCTGATGCTCTACGAGGAGGGCTGCTTTCAGCTCGACGATCCGGTCGCGAAGTTCATCCCCGCGTTCGCCGATACGAGGGTGTTCGCAGGCGGCGACGCCGATTCGTTCACGACGGAGCCGCTCGTGCGTCCCGTCACCGTGCACGATCTGATGATCCATACGTCGGGTCTCACCTACGGGTTCCAGCACGAGCACGCCGTCGACGCGCTCTATCGCAAGCGCCAAGTCGAGTTCAACGCCAACATCGGGCCGCTCGCCGGCGTGGTGGAGGCAGCCGCCGCCCAGCCCCTCGTCTTCCAGCCGGGGACGCGCTGGAACTACAGCGTGTCGACCGACGTGCTCGGACGGCTCGTCGAGATCTGGTCCGGCGTCCCGCTCGACACGTTCTTCGACGAACGCATATTGCGCCCTCTCGACATGCGCGACACCGGTTTTCACGTGCCGGAGGGGCAGGGCGATCGGCTCGCATCGAGCTATGTACAGGCCGATGACGGCGGGCTCGCGCTGGTCGATCCGGCGGGCGAAAGCCGTTTCCTCGAGCCCGCGATCACCCTTTCGGGCGGTGGCGGGCTGGTCTCGACCGCGGCGGATTACCTCCGGTTCGTGCGGATGCTCCGCGGACACGGGACCCTCGAAGGCGCACGCATCCTCGGACGCAAGAGCGTCGAGCTCATGACGACGAACCACCTGCCCGGCGACCTCGCAGACATGGGCCGGCCACGGTTCGCGGAGATGCCGTTCGCAGGGATCGGCTTCGGACTCGGGGTGTCGGTGCTGCTCGACCCGGCCAAGGCCCGGATCCTCGGCTCGCCCGGCGAGTACGCATGGGGCGGCATGGCAAGCACCGCGTTCTGGGCCGATCCGGCCGAGGACATGATCGTGCTGCTGCTCACCCAGCTCATGCCGTCATCCGCCTATCCGATCCGGCGCGAGCTCCGGGTGTTGACGTATCAGGCGTTGCTCTAGGCCGCATTCCACGCCGCCGCTCCGTATACGATGGATTCATCCGTATATTATTGAGTGCTCATGGCGCCCCGCACGAGTGCATGCACGGTTCCAGGCATGAGCAGGTCAGCCGGGAACCATCATCGCAGGTCATCTTCCGAGGAGAACGATATGTCGATTGCGGTCGCGGTACGCAAGGACGCCCGGATCGTGCTGGCCACCGACAGCCAGACCAACCTGGGATCCGAGCGGGTGCCGGCGGCGAACCTGTCGGGACCGAAGTTCATGCAGATCGGAGATGCCCACATGGCCGCGACCGGGTGGACGCTCTATTCGAACATCCTCGCGGACGTACTCGGGCGGCGGCGCGCGACACCCCGGCTCGACAGCGAAGTGAACATCTTCAAGTTCTTCACGCGGCTGTGGGAGGAGCTGCACGAGCGCTACAACTTCGTCAAGGACCAGGCCGACGACGCGGATTCGCCGTTTGGAAGCCTCGACAGTACGTTTCTCGTGGTGTGCGCGCAGGGGATCTTCGGTGTCGCCTCCGACCTCTCCGTGCTGCGCTACGAGCGCTATTTCGCGATCGGCTCCGGTGCGCCCATTGCGCTCGGCGCGGTGCATGCCTTGTACGAATCGGAAGGCGACGCCGAAGTGATCGCCCGCAGCGCCGCCCTCGCCGCGATCGATCACGACGTGTACTGCGGCCATCCGATCCACGTCGCGACGGTGCGAGAGCGCGCCGCACGAGCGAGACAACGGCGTACCTGAATCGCAGGACGCGACATCCGCGCCGCACCCTGCCTGCCGAACCCCCACCGGGTTTCAAGCACATCGTGCGTCGCCTCGCGACGATTGAACGAAGGCGAAGCTCCTGCGCGCCGGCGGCGCCGGCTACATCACGCTGCGGAAGCGCTCGATCACCGTCGCTATGACCGCATCCGGGTCTTCCCGCCACCACCGGCTCGACAGGATCTCGACTTCGTGCGGGCCGCGGTAGCCGGCCGCGGCGACGCGCTCGGCGAAGCGCCGGAGATCGATCACCCCGTCGCCCGGCATCCCGCGGTCGAAGCGCAGATCGCGCGTGTCGGGCAGCCAGTCGGAGACGTGGTACGCCGCGATGCGCCCGGCCGCCCGCTCGATCTGGGATTCGAGCTCCGGATCCCACCAGACGTTGTACGTATCGACCACGATCCCGATCTCGGAGCCGCCGCCGAGCGCGTCGCACCAGTCGTTCGCCTGGCGCAGTGTGCAGAGCACCGACCGGGTGGCACAGACCATCGGGTGCAACGGCTCGAGCGCGAGCACGATCCCGGCATCGCGCACGTACGGGAGCAGCTCGGCGAAGCCGTCCAGCGCGCGCTGCCTCGCGGCTTCGAGGTCGCGGTCGCCAGCGTCCAGCCCGCCGCCGAGTGCGACCAGACAGCTCGACCCGATCGCGGCGGCCTCGTCGACCATGCGCCGATTGTCGTCGAGCCGCCGTCTCCAGTGCGCATCGTCGCGGGCGGTCAGCATCCCGCCGGCGCAGTAGCCGGTCACGGCCATGCCCGCGTCGCGGATCACGCGCGCGGCGCGCTCCGTGCCGACTTCGCGGAGCTTCTCCCACCACACCGCCATCGCCCCGATGCCGGCGCGGGCGTAGCCGTCGACCGCCTCGGGCAGCGACCACTGATCGCGCGTCGTGAGCTGGTTGACCGAGAGTCGGTTCAGGTCGCGCATCGCCCCGCTCCTCTCAAGAACAGTCTTGTTGTGACGCGAAGCGACACCTGCAAGAATGACGGCCACGGAGGGGGCCGAAAAAATACCAGCTTGCGCGCGCTCCTCATAAATTCGGCATCAACGTCAGGAATACCCGTCCGGGATTACATTTTACAGACTGGTCGACTGCCAGGGAGGGCGAGAGGCAGCTCCAAAGAGTTCGCGCGAGCACATACACAATATGTGAATCGAACGAGGAGGAAACACCATGCCACAGCTCGTCGCACTATCCGTCAGCATCGCCGTCCTGGGCGCCGTATGGGCGTTCCTGGCGCTCGGCCCGCTCGCGGGCTTCGTTCTGGTCTGGGCCGGTTTCGTCGGCTGGGGCTGCTTCTTCCACAGCGGCGGCGACGACAAGGCGCTCGTGAAAACCATCGCCGGCAACGTCTACGGCGTGTTCATCGCCTGGATTGCGCTGCTCATCATCGTCAACGTCTCGGTCGAGGAGCTGGGCACCCTGTGGCCGGCGATCGTCGTCGGCGTCACCGTGTTCCTCCTGGTGATCGTGGCCTCTGCCGACAAGCTCTCGGTCGTTCCCGCCAATGTCTACGGCTATGCATCCGCCGTCGCCTACTCACTGCATCAAGCCACCGATGCGGAGGCGGGCACGGGTCCCTTGGCCAACCTGGCATCGCCGAGCTTCGAGAACCCGCTGGTGCTGCTCATCGTGTCCATGGTGGTTGGAGCGTTGTTCGGGTTCGTCTCGGGCAAGCTCGCAGGCGCGCTGACCAAGGAGTCGTAGGCCGCGTCGAGTTCATGGCCCCGGGCCAGGATCGCCCGGGGCCATTTCTCATTCCCAAGGCAGAACCCGGAAACAGGGCACCTCTGCGATCGGGGGTGTTGAGCTGGTTGATCGAGAGTCAGTACACCGACCGGCCGCCGGTCAGGTCGAACACCCCGCCGGTCGTGAACGTGCAGCCGGGGCCGCTCAGGAACACCACCATCTCGGCGACCTCCTCGACCCGGCAGAGCCGGCCCATCGGGATCTTCGCCTTGATGTCCTTGATGTACTCCGGGGTCATCTCTCGCAGCAGATCGGTGTCGGCCATCGCCGGAGTGATGCAGTTCACGAGCACCCCGCTCGTGGCGAGCTCCTTTCCCAGGGACTTCGTGAGCGCGATCACCCCGGCCTTCGCGGCCGAGTACGGCCCCGCGTTCGCGTTGCCCTCCTTGCCGGCGACCGAGGCGATGTTCACGATCCGTCCCCCGCCGCGCGCGCGCATGTGCGGGACGACCGACCGGCAGCACAGGAACACACCGGTCAGGTCGACCTCGATCACCCGCCGCCAGTCCTTGATCGGGTACTCCCAGACCGGCACCGTGGGGCCGTTCACCCCGGCGTTGTTTACGAGCACGTCGATGCGGCCCATGGCCGCGAGGGTGTTCCGAGTCGCGGTCTCGACCGAGTCGGGATCGCTCACGTCCATGCGTTCGAC
>JAKZYK010000080.1:0-3921 GCA_047514485.1 Gammaproteobacteria bacterium | reverse complement strand
CTCCCATGCGGGGGGCTCCACCTCGGGAGAGTACCCCGCGAAAATACCGGCCATCCGCCCGCCGCTGCCCCCGACCCAGTTGATGTAGAAGATCCGCTTGCCCGTGGCCCGCTCGATGTGGGCGTTGATCTCCGCCTTGAGTCCACGGAAGTACATGCGCCGGTGGTCGCCGGTCGCGGTCTTCGGGTGATTCACCACACCGTGGTTGTGATGCGACAGGATGCTGCGCGTCGAGGCCATCCCGATGACCGCGCCGGTGCCGGTGTAGCCGCCCCAGGTGTGCGCCATGACCTGGCCGACGTAGATCATCAGATCCGCTTCGACGAAACGGCGATTGTGCTCGACCACGCAGCCGCTCGCGGTTTCGCCCAGGTGCTTCAACCCCGACGGCTCGAGACAGTCGTGGTTGACGATCTGGCCGCCCGGCCAGAAGCCGTTGAAGATCTCCTCGCCGACGAACGCCCGCAGCTCCGTCTCGCTCCATTTCTTGTGATTGCCGTTCGCGCAGATGAATACGATGTCTTCGCGCGAGACGCCGCACGCGAGCAGCAGCTCGACGACCGCAGGCAGGATTACGTGCCAGGGGTGCGGCGGGCGAGTGGGATCGTCGAAGCCGATCGCGACCTTCATGCCCGGTTTGGCGAGCTCGGCGAGCGGCGGGGCGCCGTGAGGGTGCGCGAGCGCGTCGGCGAGCGCGCGGGCCGGAGATGCGAGCGGTTCGGGGTCCCGGAACTCGGCGACGATCGCGCTTTCCGGCAAGTCGATGGGGATCCGCTCTGCGCCGTAGTCGATCTCTATGGTCTTGAAGGGCACGGATCCGGTCCAGGCTGGCGTGAGGTTGCAATTGCGATCATCTCTTGCTTCTATCGACCCAGTAGTCTGGATTCCGGTGTTGGTGTGCGACCGCGATGATGAATACGTGATCCATCTCGATGGAATACAGGACCTTCATTACTCTTCCCCGAATACTTCCTCCATTGGTATCCCTTCAAGGGTTCCCTCGCGATAGGCAAGCAAACGCCTTTCGGCTTCCTCGCTCCATATCGCATCGAGCGACGCATCAGGTTGGTCGAGACTTCTCAAGATCCCTTCGACGACCGAGAACCTCTCGTCCGGCCCAAGCGCCAATGCGTATTCGAGTACCTTCTTGCTATCCATTGAGATGATCTCCGTTCTGTCGATGTACAGAGGATCTTTTCAGATACACGACACGGACTACAAACACCGCCGCCAGCACCACGAAGATCGATAGCTCCACCCTGGCCCAGCCGGTGAGCAAGGCGAGCCCCGCGACGGTGAGCGCCAGCGCCAGCCACCGGTCGAACTTCGTCAGCTTCACGAACAGGTAGCCGTAGCAGAAGGCCGAGGTCGTGGCCTGGAGAAACACGACGAGGAGCAGTGGCGCAATCAAGTCAGTGCCGAGCTTCGGGAAGTACAGAAGCTGCGGGTGGTAGGCGAACGCGAACGGAATGATGAACGTCGTCAGCATCAGCTTCATCGACTCGATCGCGGTGCCCACGAAGGTGCCGCCCGAGACCTTGGCGGCGGCCAGCGCGCTCACCGCCACCGGCGGGGTGAGGGTGGAGAAGACCGCGAAGTAGAACACGAAGAAATGGGCGACGAGCGGCTCGACCCCCGCGCTCTGGATAAAGGGAGTGAGGCTCAGTGCGACGACGAGGTAGGCGACCGGGGTCGGCAGACCCATTCCGAGCAGGAGCGAGATCACCATCGCGCCGCTCAGGATCAGCAGCTTGCTGTCGGGCACGATCTGCGAGAACAGCACTCCGAGGCGCTGCGCGAGGTTCGTGGTCTGGAAGGTCTGCGCAAGCGGTCCGATCGCGATCAGCAGCAGCGACAGCAGCGTGACCAGCCGCAAGCCGTCGGTGAACGCCTCCAGCAGTTCCGCGCGGGTCGGACGGTGGCGGCCCTGGAAGGCACAGGCCGCGAGCGCGGCGACGATCCCGAACAGTCCGGCGTAGGACGGCGAGTAGTAGCCGAGCAGCAGGTAGAGGACGACGCCGAAGGAGATGAGGAACGGCGGCAGCAGCCGGACGATCGCGGTGCCATCGATCGTTTCGTTCAGGGTGGGGAGGCCCGCGCGCAGCGCCTCGGACAGCACCCCGATGGTGACGCCGGAGAGGAACAGAAGGGCCGGGATGAGGCCGGCGAGCGCGACGTCGAGATACGGAATGTTCAGGAACACCGCGATGATGAAGCCGGCGAGCCCGAGCACCGGCGGCATGATCTGGCCCGAGGTGGAGGCGACGGCCTCGATCGCACCCGCCATGTTCGGCCGGAACCCCCGTTGCTTCATCATCGGGATGGTGAGGCGGCCGGTCAGCACCACGTTCGCGACCGCCTGGCCCATCACCGAGGCGACGATGCCGCTGCCGATGATGGCCGGGAAGGCGGCGCCGCCCCGCACGTGGTTGCCGGCGACCTTTCCGATCTCGATGACGAGCTTGAGCATGCCCACGCCGAGCAGGATCGCGGCGTAGATGATCAGGAAGTAGATGTTGTCCGCCGCGACCCGTGCGAACCAGAACATCCCTTCGGCAAGGCCGAGGCCCAGGTAGTTCATGACGAAGTGCGGGTCGTACTCGGGCAGCATGAGCAGGGGAATCGGCACCCGATCCCCGAAGAAGAAGTAGACGATGGTGACGAGGACGAGCGACGTGAGCAGTCCTCCCCAGTGCAGCCAGTTGAGCAGCAGCACACCGGCGAGAAGGACGAGACCCACGTAGAAGTCGACCTGCTCGAAGAAGGGGTGGATCTGGTCCAGCCGGAGCGCGTGGATGCGCACGTAGAGCGCGCCTGCGATCCCCATCGCCGCGCCGAGCACGAGGAGCCCGATCCGGAACCGGAGCTTGAACGAAAGGCGGCCCGCCTTGGTGTGTTCTGCGACCAGCACCTCCACCCCGTATATCGAGCTGAGGAGCATGATCGCGAGCACGAAGTTCGCGTAGTGCACCTTCGAGTTCGAGATGAACCCGAAGGTGGCGAGGCCGATGTAGGCCGTGAGCACGGTGCCGCAGAGGACGAACACCGTCCTCGTCATGTCGGTGAGCTTCGAGGTGTTCACTGTTTCAGAGCGGCAGGGCTTGCAAACGCATCGGTGGTGCGTGGCCGCGGTCCGCCGGTGTGCACGTTCGCCGGATTTCCCATGGAAGAAACTGGTCCGGCCCGAGGTCGGGCCGGACCGCAGAGCGTGTCGTCAGGATTTGCCTACTGCGGGTAGGTGACCGGCACGCTGCCCATGCGGCTGTCCCAGATGCCGAGCTCCTGGAAGGCCCGGATGGCGCCGGGGTGGGCGTTCTCCTCGGTCAGTCCGTCGAGCATCATCTTGTCGGTCATAATCGCTCCGAGCGCGTTGAGCTTGCGCATCTCGCCCGCGTACTTGTAGGCGGCGCTCACGAACTGGTACGCCAGCTCCTCGGGAAAGTCCGGGTGGGCCGCCTTGTATCCGCGGTTGAATCCGGAGACGAAGTCCGCGTCCTGGCTCGGCAACGTTCCCGCCTTGATGGTCCGCGCGACGAACGTGGTGCCGAACTTCTCGTTCAGCTGGTCGATCGCCTCCTGGGAGGTGCCGAGGTAGTGCAGATCCTTGCCCGAGGCCTCGAGCTTGCGGAGCGGGCCCGTGATCAGGTGGACCTGCTGGTCGGGATCGGTCCCGTAGCCGGTGACCGCGACGTCGGTGGTGCCGTCGATGAGCTGCTGGGTGAGGCCGCCGGGGTTGAGCCTGCGGATGTCGGAGTTCGTCTCGTCGATGCCGTAGACGTGCTTCAGCAGCAGGTACGGGAACACCCCCCAGTCCGACTGGCCTATGAGGCCGATGGAGATGCGCTTGCCCTTCATGTCCTCGATGGACTTGATGTCGGGGTTGGTGGTGACGAAGAACTTGCCCTGCGCCCAGTAGCTTTC
>JAKZYK010000079.1:0-2730 GCA_047514485.1 Gammaproteobacteria bacterium | reverse complement strand
AGAGAGGGCAAGGGTGTGACTGGACAGCGCGAACCGCCCGCGTAGCGGGACCTTCGCGCTGCTATGTCGGGCTGCACTTGTCAGCGCCATGTGCAAGCCGTGCGATCCTCGCTCTGGCCCGCGCGAGCGCAGGCCCGGGGTCGGGACGGGTCTCGGCGTGGAGGAGCTCGGCGATGCACGCCCCGAGCACTTCCATCTCGGCGGTGCCGAAGCCGCGTGTCGTTGCCGCGGAGACTCCGAGGCGCAGTCCGGTCCACTTCGAGGGGCTTCGCGCGTCGAACGGGACGGGGTTCTTGTTCGACGTGATGCCGGCGCGGGCGAGCGCGGTCTCTGCCTGCTGGCCAAGGATCCCGACCGAAGAGAGATCGAGGAGCACCATGTGGGTGTCGGTCCCGCCGCCGACGATCCCGATTCCATGCTCCTGGAGCACGGCCGCGAGCTTGCGGGCGTTCTCGATCACCCGCCGCCCGTAGTCCTTGAACTCCGGGCGAAGGGCTTCGCCCAGGCACACCGCCTTGGCGGCGAGGACGTTGGAGTGAAGGCTGCCCTGGACGCCGGGGAACACGGCCGACTGCAGGCGTTTGGCGAACGCGTCCGAGCGCGCGAGGATGAGTCCGCCCCGGGGCCCGCGCAGGGTCTTGGTCGTGGTGCAGGTGACGATGTCGGCGTGGGGAAGGGGCGAGGCGTGCGCGCCGGCGCCGACGAGGCCGGCGATATGGGCCATGTCGACCAGCAGGCGCGCCTCCACTGCCTCGGCAATCCGTGCCATGCGTTCGAAGTCGATTGCGCGCGGATAGGCCGAGCCGCCGGCGATGAGCAGCGCCGGGCGCACCTCGCGCGCCCGGGCCTCGATCTCGTCGTAGTCGAGCAACCCGCTCGCCCGGTCCACGCCGTAGTGATGGGAGTCGAACCAGCGCCCGGAGAGGTTCGCCCCGGCGCCGTGGCTGAGATGTCCGCCCGCTGCGAGGTCGAGACTCAGGATCCGGTCTCCGGGACGCAGCAGCACGAAGAACACCGCCTGGTTCGCCTGCGTGCCCGAGTGCGGCTGCACGTTGGCGTAGGCCGCGCCGAAGAGCGCCTGCGCGCGCTCGATGGCGAGGCGCTCGACGACGTCGACGTACTCGCCGCCGCCGTGGAAGCGGTTTCCGGGATAACCCTCCAGCGTCTTGTTGCCCATCTCGTGTCCGAGCGTCTCGCGCACCGCTCGGCTCATGACGTTCTCCGATGCGATGAGCTCGACCTGGGTCCGCTGGCGGCGCGCCTCGCCGTCGAGCGCTTCGCGCACCGCCGGGTCGGAATCGGCCAGCGAACGCGAGGCGTGGACGTCGGGGTCGTCGCCGGTGTGCGCGGTGCGTCTCATCCGATCCCGAGCAGCAGGCGCGGCAGGAACAGCGCCAGATCGGGGACGTAGGTGACGAGGAGAATCACCGGAACGTAGCCGATGAGCAGGAACTTCAGCGTCGGCCCCAGCATCTCGATCAGCGACGCCTTGCCAACCGCGCCCGCGAGATAGAGCAGCGGCGCGCAGGGCGGGGTGATGTTGCCCGCCGCGATGTTGACCCCGACGATGGCGGCGAAGTGGATGGGGTGGATCCCGATCTCGTTGGCCACCGGCAAGAGCACGATGGCGGCGAGAATCGAGCCCGAGGCGTCGTCGACCACCATGCCGATGAGCAGCAGGATGACGTTGATGAGCAGCATGAGGACCAGCTTGTTGTCCGAGATGCTGGTCAGCCACAGCGCGATCTGGCCGGGGATCTGCTCGAGCACCATGGCGCGGGTCATGACGAAGATGAAGAGCAGGATGATCATGACCGCGCCGGTGACGGCGGCGCCGCGCACGATCGCATCGGCGGTGTTCGCCAGGTTGAGCCGGCGGCTGAGAAATCCGACGGCGAGCGCGTAGGTCAGGCACACCGCGGCCGCTTCGGTCGGCGTGAACACGCCGCCGTAGATGCCGCCGAGCATGATGACGGGCAGGATCAGGGCGGGGATGCCGCGCACCGTTTGCGTGCGCACGTTGCCGGCGTACTCCTTGAACGAGACGCTCGCGGCAACACGGATGTCGTGGTTTCGAAGGTGGTGGAAGTTCAGGAGGCTGAACACGATGATGAGCACGAAGGCGGCACCGACGGTGGACAGGAAGCACGCCGTCACCGGGAGGCGCCCCGCAAGCGCAAACAGGATCATCGGAATGCTCGGCGGCACGAGAATCGTCAGCACCGACGACACGGCCACGAGCGACGCCACATAGCCCCGCGGATAGCCTTCGTCGGCCATCTTCGGGATCATCACGGTGCCGACCGCGGCGATCGCGGACGACGCGCTGCCGGACATCGCGCCGAACAGCGCGCAGGCGACGATGGTGACCACTCCGAGCGCGCCCTTGACGTGCCCGACGAAGGCGTTGATGAAGTTGATCATCCGGTCCGAGATCCCGCTCGGGATCATGACCGAGCCGGTGAGGATGAACAGCGGCAGAGCGAGCAGCGCGAAGCCCCCGGCCTGCCAGAGGGCGTAGGGGAGCAGAAAGTTGAGGTCGCGGTCGGTGAGGTAGGCAAAGGCGAAGGCCACCGAGCCGAACGAGAAGGCAATCGGAATGTCGATCAGGATGAGAACGAAAACGACGAGGATGGCACCGGCGAAGAGCAGCATGTCGTGTCCCTCCCCGACAGGGGTCTAGGCCGATGGGTCCGCGGCGCTCGCGTCGGAGTCGAGCGCCGTGTCGGG
>JAKZYK010000078.1:0-3662 GCA_047514485.1 Gammaproteobacteria bacterium | reverse complement strand
CCTCCTGAGCGTGATGCAATCGAGGACAACCGCCGGATGCGGCGGCGTCCGCCTTGGAGCCCGGTCGGTCACCGGGCGACCCTCGACGACCTGGCCCGCGAATCGAGGGCTCACGGCCGTTCGGTGAGTTGCTGTATGTTCTTGCGCCGACCCGGGACGCCGCCAGCGTACGATCTTCTCGCGAGACCCGGGGTCATCCGACCGATTTCGATGCGCGGGGCTCCGCCCCGCCGAGGGAGACGATTATGCGTGATGCGAAAGAGAAGCGGCGGGATCTGCGGAAGAAGCTGGCCTCGGACCGTCTCGCGGTCGCGCCGGGCGCGCACAACGCGCTGGCGGCGAAGCTGATCGAGGAAGCGGGATTCCCGGCGGTGTACATGACCGGCTCCGGGGTCGTGAACACGCTTCTCGGCCAGCCCGACGTGGGCCTCATCACGCAAAGCGAGATGACGGCCATGGCGCACTACCTGGCCGAGGCGGTCGACGTGCCCGTGATCTCGGACGCGGACACAGGCTACGGGAACGCAATCAACGTGATGCGCACCGTGCGCGAGTTCGAGAGCGCCGGGGTCGCCGCGATTCACATCGAGGATCAGATCAACCCGAAACGCTGCGGGCATATCGTCGGCAAGGAGCTCATTTCCGCCGAAGAGATGATCGGCAAGCTGAAGGCCGCGGTCGACGCGCGGCGCGATCCCGATTTCGTGATCATCTCCAGAACCGACGCGCGCGGGCCGGCCGGCCTCGACGAGGCGATCGCGCGGGCCAACCGCTACCACGAGGCCGGCGCCGACGTCGTGTTCCCCGACGCACTCCTTTCCGAAGAGGAGCTTCGCCGCTTCGCGGCCGAGGTTCCGTGCCCGAAGATGATGAACATGGGCGGGTACGCGGTGAAGCGGACCACGCCGAAGCTTCCCCTCGAAACCGTCGAGGAGATCGGATTCAATCTCGTGATCTTTCCCCTGGCGGTGCTGCGCGCCGGAGTGCTGGCGATGCAGGAGTTTCTCTCCGGCCTCGCCACCCGCGGCACCGCGCACGAGATCGACCACATCGCAACGCTTCGCGGCAAGCCGATCGAGAACTGGTACGAGTTCTCCGGCATCGGCGCCGTGCGCACGCTCGAGGAGAAGTATCTTCCGAGCGAGGTCGTCGAGCGGAAGTACACCGGCGGGAAGGGCTACCTTCCGACCTCGAACGAGAACCGCTGAGGGCGCCGGCTCCGCGGCCCGACCCCGCCGCCGGCTCGGCGCCGGAGCGCACCGAACGACTCCGCGCAGCCGCATCAATCGGGGATCTCGACGTCGAGGAGCAGGGCGTGCTGCTGGCACCCGTATACGTCGGTGTCGCCGAAGCTGCCTGCCGACACGAGCCTCGGGATCGTCGCCTTGAACGCCAGTCCGGGGTCGTAGGGGGTGAAGATCACGTCCTCGGGCGCAACGCCATAGCGGCTCGCGACGAGCTCCGGCCCGAGGACGCCGCTCGCCTTGACCCGCTCGTAGGTCTCGCGATCGGGAAACGCGATGTCGATGGTGAGCTCGAACGGTCCGGCGTTCTTGCTCCGGCACATGACGGCCAGGTCGCGAATCGTCGCCATCGCTCACGCACTCACAGGTTCTGGATTTCGATGTCGAACATGCCGAGCGGGTCATCCGGCTCGACCACGTGGAATACGCTGAAGCGATAGACGGGGCCGCACTCGAGGTCCGAAGGGGAGAAGGGGAACGCCATGTTGCCCTCCTTGCAGAGCCGGCCCGGGAAGTCGACGTGCAGCAGATTGGGACGGGTGATCGCGAGCACATCGTTCGCGGTCTCCTGGTCGTCCGCGATGACCTCGGCCACGATGCCGAGCTCGTGCGACGCGGTGCGCTCGACCGGCTCGCGCGCCGCCATCACACCATCGCGCCCGTAGACCCGGATATTCAGCCGATACTCCTCGGGGGCGACACCGAACGCCTGTGCCTTGGTGGCCACGTTCTCGCGCACGCTGTCGAGGAATGCATCGAACTGCGAGATGAGCCCGGGATCGCGCGTGCCGCAGATGGTGATGGCCCGGTAGCCGAGCCGCTCGGCCCCTTCGAGCTTCACGGTGTACACGTCGTCCGGCCGCCATTGCATGCCTTCGACGCGCACCGCACGCTCCGAGACCGCGGCGAACGTGCAATCGGTGATGTCGAGGACGCCGCCCGGCTCCTGGTGGAGGTTGGGATGCGGGTTCTCGTGCAGGCTCTGGCTCGCGACCGAGTTCGGGGTGCACACCCGGATCGGATTCGTCGCCTCGCACACGATGCCGGACTGGTCGACCTCGACGAGCAGGCAGTCGTGCCCCTTGGGCCAGGCCGCGGTCGCGCCGCACTCGAGGAGCTTGCCCGCGTACCAGGCGGGGCCGGGGGCGAACTGGGCCCGCATCGCGGAGCCCGCCCACGGCGCCGGATCGCTGCTGCGGCCGGCGAGGACCACGTCGGCCCCGGCGTCGAGAGCGGCCATGAACGGTTCCGGGCCCATCATGCCGACGATGCGCTCGGCCCGGTCGACCGTGGATGCGTCGAGCGCATCCACGTTCCGCAATGGTCGAATCTTGCCCGCCGCGAGCCGATCCTTGACCCAGCCCTTGTCCTGCTCGGAGTGGATCAGGGCGAGCCGGAAGTGCAGCCGCTCCTCGCGGGCGATCTCGGCGACGATCCCGGCGACGGTCTGGAGATGCGGCTCGCCGCCGGCGCCTCCGCAGCTTCCGATGATCAGCGGGATCCGCCTCTCACGCGCGGCGACGAGCATGAGCCGGATGTCGCGCTTCATCGCCCGGCGCGAGTTGACGGTCTTGCCCGAGCCGAGATAGTGGGGCCCGGGGTCGGTGCTGCCCCCGTCGACCCCGATCATGTGCGGTTCGCGGGCGAGGCCGATCCGGAGCGATTCCTCCGGAAAGCCGTAGCCGAGCAGACCGCTGGTCGACAACAGCCGAAACCCACTCATCGAATCGCCCTCCTGGGTCGAGCAGCCTCGCGAGGCGCGGGGACATTGTCGCGCTGGCCGGATTGTAGGTCGGATTAGCGCAGCGTAATCCGACATCACATGCGATGCGCACTTCCTGGGCCGGAAAACGTCGGATTACGCTGCGCTAATCCGACCTACGGACTGCCGGAGCATCGATGTCCGTCCTCACACCGTAGCGTGAAATAGTCCTGCGCGAGGCGCGTGGCCGATTGACTATACAAGTATAGGCAATATATGGTCAAAGCTCGTTCTGTCACGGGAGTGGGCCGATTGGCGGGCCGTCGACAATGCGACCCCTTTACGCCCGGATCGAGGAGGGCCTGCGTTCAAGAATCGCGGCGCAGCAGCTCGTCTCGGGGGACCGGTTGCCGTCCGAGAACGAGCTCGCGCAGCAGTTCGCCACCGCCCGGGCCACGGTTCGCCAGGCGATGGCCCGGCTGGAATTCGAAGGGCTGATCACCCGCCGGCCCGGGCTTGGCACGTTCGTCGCCTCGCCGACACGCATCGATGCCCGACTCGACACCGGCCGCCTTGAGTCTTTCGAGGAGCAGATGGAGGCGGGCGGGCATCGAGCCGTCTTTCGGCTCATCGCCGACGAGTCCATCCCGTGCGAGCGGCCGGTGAGCGATGCGCTTGACGTCCCGGTAGGCGAGCCGGTGCGCCGGATCGAGCGC
>JAKZYK010000077.1:0-5656 GCA_047514485.1 Gammaproteobacteria bacterium | reverse complement strand
CCGCACGGCGTGGCGCGGGTACTGGACGTGGAAGAGCCGAGCCCGGCATCCAGGCCGGCCGCGTATCAGCAAAGAGCTGCAAGGGCTGATCGCGAGGATCGCAACCGGGAACCCGCGCCGGGGCGCCGTCCGCATCGAGGGCGAGCGACTCGCGCTCGGCTACGAGGTGAGCGCGGAGACGGTGAGGTGCTATCGGCGGAGGGCGCTGCGGCGTCCGCCGTCCCAGTCCTGGCGAACCTTCCTCACTCCGGTGCGGGCACCGAAGGCGAACGCCATCGCGGAGCGTGTGGTCGGAACGCTCAGGCGCGAATGTCTCGACCATCTGATCATCGTGAATGAGCGTCACCTGCGACTGGTGCTACAGGAGTACGTCGCACACTACAACCATGTGCGACCGCACCAGGCGCTCGAACTGTGGGCTCCGGACGACCGGCGGCCACGGTCACCGCCCCGGAGCGAGGGCCAGGTCGTGGGTCGACCGATCCTGGGCGGGCTGCATCACGAGTACGAGCGTCTCGCCGCGTGACATTCGGGCGGACGACATTTTCTGGTAGCACAGGTGTCGGCAACGCGGCGCGATGTTCACATCACCAGTCGCGGTCCAAACTCCCGCAACCGCTCGCGACGGCGACGATAGTCCGGCACCGCCTGCGCAACGACCCCCCAGTAGTCGGCCCCATGGTCGCGCACGCGGAGGTGCGCGAGCTCGTGGGCGACGATGTAGTCGACGAGCGCAGGCGGCGCCAAGACTGTGCGCCAGCTGAAGCGAAGCGTGCCGTCCGGCGCGCAGCTGGCCCACCGCTTGCGCTGTCCTCGGACGAGGATGCGCGTCGGGCGGACGCCGAGGAGGCTGGCGATGCGGTCGACGCGGGGCGGGAGCTTGAGTGCCGCTCGCTCGCGGTACCAAGCCTCGAAGGCGGCGCGCACCGCCTCGATGCGCTCGTCGCCCTCGAGCGTGCGGGGCACGCGCGCGTCGAACTGCCAGTGGTGGAAGCGAACTTCGACTTGGTTACCGTCGACGGGGTGCACGGTGAGCGGTACGGAGCGCCCAAGGTAGGGGAGCGACTCACCGCTCACGAAGCGGCGGGGCGGGAGTGCGGCTGCGGCCTCGCCATCATGCTTGATGATCCAGCCGGCGCGCCGGCGCGCCGGCGCACGGTGGCTTCGATGTGTTCGTGTGTGGTGTCAGCGGGGGCGGCGACGGTCACGACGCCCGGCGCGTCGACGGTGACCTCGATGGTCTTGCGGCGCTTCGTGCTGCGAACGACCTGGTACGCGATACGGGAGTCGCCGTGACGGATCTCGCCGCGCTCAGTCATGGGATGCGGGCCCGTCAGGCCGTGTTCGGAGGCGGTCGCTTCCTCGCGGCCGATCTCGGCGCGGAGTTCCGCGAATTGCTTGCACGCCTCGGCCGCGTCGATGAGGCGCTCTCGGAGCTCGCGGATGATGCGCTCGAGGGCCTCGGAGAGGCGCTCGTAGAAGGCCGGGTTCTCGTCGATGCGCTCGTTGATCTGGGCTCGGAGGGCGTGCTCCATGACGGAGGCGCGGGCCTCGTCGTGGGGGAGGCTTTCGATCTTCTGCTCGAAGTCCTGGTCGAGGATGGAGACTGGCTTCATCAGCTCGCGGACCTTGGCATCTACGCGTGAGTCGAGGAGCTGCTTCACCTTCGCGCCGACGGCGGTCCAGTCGATGTCAGCGCGCTCGCGCAGGAACTGGGCGCGCACGAGCGAGCGAATACCGGTGAGCCGTCCCGGCGCACCATCTACGACAGCATTCGCGCATCAGAGGGACACCGACACGGTACTATTCGTGCCGCCATGCCGAGCGAACGCGTACAACGACAGATCGAACTCCGCGGCATCACAGAAGGCGACTTCGACCTGTACGCTCGCGCGGCAAACCGCGCGTTCGGCGTCGGCATGCCAGCCGACGATCGTGAGGATGAGCTGCGAACGTTCGAGTTCGACCGCGCGATAGCGGCAATGGACGGCAGCGACATTGTTGGCACGGCAAGCGCCTACAGCTTCGAGATGACCGTGCCCGGTGGCACGATGCCCACCGCTGGGGTGACGTGGGTGGCCGTCCAACCCACCCACCGTCGTCGCGGTGTGTTGACTTCGATGATGCAGCAACAACTCTCCGATGTGCGCGACCGCGGCGAGCCTCTCGCGCTGCTCCTGGCGTCGGAGAGCAACATCTACGAACGCTTCGGATACGGGATCGCGGTTCCGCATGAGCACTGGGAGATCGAGAGGAACTATGCTCAGTTCACGCAACCGGTAGAGGCACCGGGACGAGTGCTCCTCGTCGAACGGGCGGACGCGCGTCGCATCTTTCCAGCTGTCTATGCGCGAGCCGTCCTGCAGAGGCCGGGGATGATAGCCCGCTCCGATCCCTGGTGGGACATTCGGCTCAGGGAGGGCAAGGAGAAGTCGGACGTCGCGCAGCCGATGTTCTACGCCGTGTACGAAGACGGTCACGACGTGGAGGGCTACGCGATCTATCGTCCCGACAAGTCGGAGTACGAACGTCCCGACAAGTCGGAGTACGAGTTCCGAGACGCCTATGGGCGGCGTACGCTGCGCGTCCACGAGCAGGTGGACGTGACGCGCGAAGCGAACGCATCGCTCTGGCAGTTCCTGCTCGGCATCGATCTGATCTCGACGGTGCTCGACCTCAACCGTCCGATCGACGACGCGTTACCGTGGATGCTGGCCGACCCGCGACGGCTGAAGCGTCGCGTGGACGATCACAACTGGCTGCGACTGGTCCACGTTGAAGCGGCGCTGGCCGGACGGACGTATGCGCGCGACGCACGGCTCGTGCTGGACGTGCGGGACACCACCTGCCCGTGGAACGATGGACGCTACTCGCTGGAGTCCGGGCAGGACGGCTCGTCACACTGCGAACGGACCAAGGATGAGTCTGACTTAACGTTGGACGTGGCGACACTGGCGACGGCATTCCTGGGGGCCACCCCGTTCTCAGTGCTCGGCCAGGCGGGCCGTATCGATGAGCTGACTGCGGGCAGTCTGCAACTGGCCGATGCGATGTTTCGCGTGGACAGGGCGCCATGGAACGTCGTGTCTTTCTAGCGGAGAACGCCGGCGCAGCCGCGCCCGGCGCCTCGTCGACGTCGCGGAGGGACGGCCGTTGCGCGTCACCACCGACCATCATCCCGCATACCGAAGGGCGATCCGCTGGATCCTCGGGAGGAAGGTCCAGCATCGGACAACCCAGTACCTAAACAACTTCATGGAGCAAGACCATCGCGCGGTGAAGCAGCGGTACTACCCGATGCGCGGCTTCGGGAGCTTCGCGTCTGCGGCGCGCTTCTGCTCGGCGTTCGACGAGTTGCGGCAGTACTTCCGCTGGCGCCGCGGGCGAGGCGACTCGATGCCTCTCGCTGAGCAGCGGCGGCTCTTTGCGGCGCGTTGGCGTTCGCTGCTCTCGGAGATGGCTGCGGCGTGAGGCCCACCGGTCACGACGGGAGCCCCAACTTCGCTTTCGGAGTGCGCCCTGAGATTTGACGCTGCCGTGAGCTCGGCGAGCAATGCGTCCGTGTCGAGATCGAGCAGCGCGATCGTGTCCTCGATCTGTGCGGCGCTCTCGGGCAGCAGGTCGGCGAGCGCGGCCGTCGAGGTCATCGCCGAGAGCTCGGCCAGCAGCCCCGCCCGCCTGGCCGGCACGTCCTCACCTTCGAGCCGGTTGAGCGTGGCCAGCAGCACGAGCGCGGTGGCGTCATCGCATGGCCAGGGGAAGACGAGCGCCTCCTGGTGACCGAGCCCCCGCAACGCCTCAGCACGGTGCGCCCCGTCGAGCAGCTGCCAGTCACCGTCGATTTCGGGGTGGGGGCGCGCGACCAGCGGCGGGTAGCGGCCTTCGCGCTCGATGTTGGAGACGAGCTTGCTGAGCCGCTCCTCCGACATGACGTTGGCGTTGCGCGGGTGCCGGTGCAGCCGCTCGAGCGGGGCGACGATCAGATGGTCGTCAACTAGTAGCGACGACGATGAACTCGCGGCTTTCACGGTTCGTCCTTTCCGTTGCGACTGCACGGAGCCTGGGGTAGGGCATCTCGACCGCGCGGCGCACCGGGCGATGGCGGCGGACGGTGCGCTTGAGGTCTTCGAGCGTGACGCCGGGCCCGCCGTACGAGATCGCCACGACTGGGATGGCGGCGGCGCACTCGAGCAGCTCGTCGAGCGTCGGCGCCGGGCCATGCTCCTCTTCGTCGAGTAAGAGCGCGTCGATTGGGGCGTAGGCCTTGTCGTAGCCGGTCGTGTTCGCGTACGGCGGATCGAGGTAGGCGACCTCGACCTCGCTGGCGGCCAGCACGTCGCGGGCGTCGCCGCGCTCCGCGTGGCCCCTGCCGCCGATCACTCCAGCGTTAATCTCCTCGGCTATCCGCCATAGCCGCTCGGGCGCGAGGCTCGTGCGGGCCCGCAGGTAGTGCCCGAGCCGGCGCGGCGAAATGCGGTCCCACTGCTCGGTCGCCGCGTGCCGTGCATCCGTCGCCGACGGGAGTGACATCGGATAGAGCCGCAGCACGGCCGTAACGATCAGCAAATCGAGCAGTGACCGAGTCGGCTCGGTGCGGCGCCGCGCTCGGGCGAGCGCGCGATCGATCCACTGAGCCTGTGCTTCCGTCCAGATCTCAGACGCGAAGCGCGCGGCCGTCCGCGGGTACTTGGCATCGCTGGCGGCGTAGAGGTCGAGGACGTCCTCGCGGCGCAGCTGTAGCTCGGAGTTCGCGATCAGCGCGCGCGCCACGACGGCGCCACGCTCGGCGATGTCAGAGGCCGTGACTTCGAAGCCATGACCTTTCGCCGCGAGCGCCACCGCGCCCCCGCCGCAGAACGGATCCAGGAAGCGGCTTCGCTGCCAGCGCGCCGGTGGGAGGATCTCGGCGATAGTGGCCAGGATCAGTGGCGCGAGCCGGCGCTTCCCGCCGAGATAGGGTGGGCAGCTGCGAAGTAGAGACAGCACGTATCGCGAGCGAGAAACTGGCATTCTGTTTCCAGCTAGCTCCTTCGCCAATAAGGATGCTCCGGTTACCGACTACACGGGAGCTATTAGTCCACATTGTGAGTCCATAGTTAGACACTAATATCCGACACGATAGTGTCGATATACACATGTGTGTCACCAGTAGATAATGTCGAATGTATCAGCTACTAAAAGCTACAGCTTGACTTCTCGGTTGACCAAGAGCGTGCATGCTCAGCATGGACGCCTCATCGATTCGTTGAGCGCGGGTCGCCCGTACTCATCGGACGCGAAGCTACTGTGCAGATCCCTTGGGCGGAATCCGGCTCCCAGGAATCAGGGGCCAGCGAACAAAACCACAGCAACCCTCTAGGCTTTCCCAGCCCGTGCTTTCACCGAAGATCTACCGAAGATTCCGAATCTCGTCGCGAGCGCAACCGCAGCTCGTCGCGGTCGAGCACGATCCGTGGGCAAGATCGGTGGACACGACGAAAGCCCTCATGCATCGACGGGCGCGGGGGGCACCGCTTGGCGCACGTTTCTGCGCAACCACGCGTCCAGCATCTGTGCTGCTGACCTGTTCACGGTGCAGACCCTCACCTTCCGCACGCTCTACGTGTTCGTCGTGATCGACCACGGCCGGCGCCGCATCCGGCACTGGAACGTCACG
>JAKZYK010000076.1:0-4684 GCA_047514485.1 Gammaproteobacteria bacterium | reverse complement strand
GCGCGATGGTGATTCCTGGCTTGTTTTTCCTACCATTTCGAGACGCCGGTGTCGATTGTGCATTTCGCCGCATCCCACTCTTTTGCTAATGCGATCCGTCGTCCCGTGAGCCGCGGGACGCCGGCGCTGCGGGGAGCGCCGGCGTCGGGGGACACGGGAGTTCGGAGCGCAAACGCACTGTTCCGACACCAGCGATTCGGGGCGTGCGACGTGCAGGCGGGTTCGTCATGCCGGCGACCTCGGACGGTATGATAACCGCGAATCGCACTTGTCGGGCACAGGGGCACGGCATATCGAATCGCCCCGGAGCGGCGCCGATGCAAAATGAACTCCGTCACGACACGACTCGGTTCACACCGGCGTCCGAAGACACCCGCGGCGCCGGCGGGGGCGGACGTTGACCACCCCCATCACCGGCGACCCGGACCTCGAGCGCCTGCGCACGTTCGTCGAGAACGCCCGCCGCGCCGTGGTGTTCACCGGCGCCGGCATCAGCACCGAGTCCGGGATCCCGGACTTCCGCAGCCCGGGTGGCATGTGGTCGCGTCGCCGTCCGGTCGACTTCCGCGACTTCGTCGCTTCGGAGTCGGCGCGGCGCGAGGCGTGGAGCCAGCGGGTCGAGAGTCACCGCACCATGGCCCATGCCGAGCCCAACCATGGCCACCGCGCCGTCGCGTCGCTCGTGCGCCGTGGCATCGTGACCGGCGTGATCGCGCAGAACATCGACGGGTTGCACCAAAAAGCCGGCGTGCCCGACGCGCGGGTGGTCGAGCTGCACGGGAACTCGACGTACGCGAAGTGCATCGAATGCGCGGCTCCGTACCCGCTCGAGCCCATCCTCGACGCGTTCGAGAGCGACGGCACGCTGCCCGAGTGCGAGCGGTGCGGCGGGCACGTGAAGACGGCGACCATCTCGTTCGGCCAGGCAATGCCGGAGGCGGCGATGCGCCGCGCCGAGGCCGCCACGACGGAGTGCGACCTGTTCCTCGCCATCGGCTCCTCGCTGGTGGTCTACCCGGCCGCGGGGTTCCCGATCCACGCCAGGCGTCTCGGAGCCACCCTGGTCATCCTCAATCGCGACCCGACGGAGCTCGACGAGCTTGCGGACCTCGTGCTCCACCGGGAGATTGGCCCCACGCTGGGCGCCATCACCGGGATCAACTGAGACGTGCGGGCGCGGTTCATTCGCCGGAATGCGTCGCCGACTGGGGATGGATCCCGTTCGTTCGACAAGTTCGCAAGCTCGGGACCCGGAACGAGCTCGAACTCTCCAGTGCTTGCACGGAGAGGCGCCTGGCTTGTTCACATTCCGCCGAATTCGATCCGGTGCCGGCGGCACGACACGCAGATTCGCGGAGGACACTGATCCATGAGCGATACGCTTTCGAAACTCATCCGGACAAGATTCGGCGAGCACGTCGACGTGCCCGAGCGGCTGGAGCGCAACCCGGAGCTCACGGGCCTCGCCGCGCACCGCAGCCACCGGGCGTTCACTTCCGAGCCGGTTTCGCCGGCGCTGCTGCGGACCCTGCTCGCAGCCGCGTTCTCGGCGCCCGCAAAATCCGATCTTCAGCAATCATGCGTGGTGCAGGTGAGCGGTCGATCCGTGCACGAGCGGATCGCCGAACTGATTCCGTCGATGCCGTGGATCGCCGACGCCCCGGTGCTGCTCGTGTTTTGTGGGGACAACCGCCGAATCCGGCGCATCTGCGAGCTGCGCGGCGCCCCGTTCGCCAACGACCACCTCGACAGCTTCCTCAACGCCGCGGTGGATACCGGACTGGTCATGGCGGGCTTCATTCGCGCCGCGCAGGCCGCGGGACTCGGCTGCTGTCCCTTGAGTGCCGTCCGCAACCACGCGGCCGAGATCTCGGAGATGCTCGGGCTGCCCGACTACGTGTTTCCCATCGCCGGGATGGTGGCGGGCTATCCGGCAAGGGAGCGCAAGATCACGCCTCGGCTGCCCCTCGACGCATTCGTGCACACCGGCCGCTATGACGACAGCGACTTCGAGCGATGGATCGCGAGCTACGATGCGCGCCGCCACGCGACCCTTCCGCTGAACCCGGACCGTCAGCGCGACCCTGGCCGATTCGGGCGCGCGAAATTCTACGGATGGTCGGAGGACAAGGCGCGTCAGGTCGCGGTGAGCGAGCGGGACGACTTCGGAGACTTCGTGCGCTCCAAACGGTTCCGGCTCGACTGAATCGCACTGTCGTGAAATGGTCCCGGCCATCGCGCCAAGTCTGCTTGCAGGCGGTCCAGGAAAGCTTACGATAGCGCCCTCATCGTTTCGTGAGGGATCGAGCCATGAGCGCCCAGCCCCGACTTGCCGATCTTTCCACCGTCAAGGTATCGACCCGGTTCGAACTCGACGCCGGCCCGGCCCGCCACCGCATCGGGCTGATCGCGCTCGACAGCGACGTCGCGACGGAGCGCGACTTCCACGCCATGTTGCCCCCGGACGTCATGTTCTACACGTCGCGAATTCACTGCATCAATCCGATCACGGTCGAGAACCTCCGGCGGCAGGGTCCGCTGCTGCGCGATGCGGTGAAGCTGTTGGTTCCCGCTCAGCGTCTCGATGCGATCGCGTATAGCTGCACGTCGGGGACCGTGGCGATTGGATACGAAGGCGTCGCGAGCGAGATCCGGGCGGCAGGACGGCCTGGCGTTCCGGTGGTCACGCCGATCACCTCGGCCATCGCGGGGTTCGCGCATCTCGGGGTTCGCAGCATCTCGCTCCTGACCCCGTATCCCGATTCGGTCAACCAGGCGATGCGCGCTTTCCTCGAATCTCACGGTATCGATGTCGTCAACATCGGGGGGTTCTGCATGGACGATGATCGCGAGATGGCGCGCATTCCCCCCGATGCGATCTTCGACGCGGCGCTCGAGGTCTATGACGAACGCGCCGATGCGCTTTTCATCTCGTGCACGGCGATCCGCGCGGTCGAGATCATCGAGCGCGCCGAGGCGGCGCTCTCGCGCCCGGTGTTGAGCGCGATTCAGACCCTGTTCTGGCAGTCGCTCCGGGAAGCGGGCTACTCCGCCCCGGTGCCCGGATTCGGCCGCCTGCTCGCGAGTCAGCGTCTCCAGGCCAACTAGCGTTTCCATGCGGGTTTGCCCGCTCCCGCCGCATCGAGCCGTTCGCGCTTCGTCTCGACCTTCGGCCGGAACCGCTCCACGTCCGTCACCACCCTTACGTGCGTGCCGCGCCCCACCACCTCGACCGCGTCGCGCACCTCGGCGTCGAGGGTCACCTTGTGCCCTTCGACCGAGCGCACCGTGACCGCGATCTCCACGCGGTGGCCGATTGGGGTCGCACCGAGGTGGTCCATCGCGACGTGGATGCCGAGCGACGTCTCGCCGGAATCGAGATGTTCGCCGATGAGCCGAAAGCACGCGTATTCGACGGCATGGACCATCGGCGGCGTGCTGTATACGCGGAGTCCGTCGCCGAGAAACGAGATGGCGTTGGACTCGTCGACGGCGGTGTGCTCGATCCTTCGAATCCCCGCGACGAGCGACTCCCTCACTTCGCTCTCTCCGTCGTGATCACGAGCTTGCCGATGAAATCCTTCGCCGCGAAGTCGGCCTGGGCGCGCGCGATGTCCTCGAGGGGATAGGTCCCGGCGAGCACCGGCTTGATCTTCCCCGATATCACGAGGTCGCGGACGCGGGCAAAATCCTCGCGTGCTCCCTGCGTCGAGCCGATGAGGTCGAGGTGCTTGAGGTACACGGTGCGTAGATCGAGCTCGACGAGCGGACCCGCGATCGCGCCCGCGGTCACGTAACGGCCTTCGGGCCGCAGGGCGTTGAGCAGGGTCTTGAACATGGGTCCGGCGACCACGTCGGCGACGACGTCGACCGGCCGCGCCCCCAGCGTCGAGCGAATGGCCTCGCCCAGGTCGCCCGACTCGCGTGCGATGACTGCCTGTGCGCCGAGGTCGAGCAGTGCATCCGCCCATCGGGCGCTCGCGACGGCGACCGGCACCGCTCCCCGGGCCCTCGCGAGCTGGATGAGCCCGGTGCCGACGCCGCCCGATGCGCCGGTGACGAGCACGATCTCGCCGCCGGTGACGTGGGCGCGCGCAAGCATCCGCTCCGCGGTGACGTAGGCGCAGCACAACGTCGCGAGCTCCGTATCGGAGAGCGGTGTCTCGACGATGTGCGCGTTCTCCGCCGGCACCGCGCAGTACTCCGCGAACCCGCCGTCGCGGCCGTGGCCGATGTAGTCGACGTTGGCGAGGCTGGGTCCCGCGTCGTTGTAGATCCCGAAGTCGACCATCACCCGTTTTCCGACGAGTCCGTCGTCGATGCCCTCGCCGGCCGCGGCGATGCGCCCTGCGATGTCCGCGCCCTGGATCCGCGGGAACTCGAGCGGCTGACCCCGCCGCCACGACGACACCGCGCCCGGGTCGTCGTCGGAGCCGTAAGCGCCTTCGCGGACCCAGATGTCGGTGTTGTTCACGCCGCAGGCGGTCACTCGCACCAGCACCTCCCCGGGGGCGGGGACGGGCGTCGGGATGTCCTCGCGGTATTCGAGCATCTCCGGACCACCGTGTCCGGTCAGCAGCACTGCACGCATCGTCGCCGGCACGTCAGTCATCGGATCCGCTCCTCGCTCGTCAGCCCGGGAGGCGGCATTGTGCCAGAGGCCGGCGGCGGTATGCCCTGGGGG
>JAKZYK010000075.1:0-7770 GCA_047514485.1 Gammaproteobacteria bacterium | reverse complement strand
GAAGCTCGATGACCCGCGGGTCCGCGAGGAACTCGGCGAGATACCGCCGGACGGCGGCGGCGGTGGGTGCATCCGGCGTCCCGAGATTGGTGACGAGAACCCCGATGCGTTCGCTCGCGGCGTGGTCGTGCGGGGTGTTTGCGGAGAACTTGACCATGAATCTTCCCGCCGGCGCCTCTCATCGGTGCACGGCCGCGGATAAAGGCCGAGCGGGTCCGTCTGTGGGTCCGTCTGAGTCTGTTGCGCCCGCGCCGCGCCTTTCGGTAAGGTTCGCCCCCTTCGGGCTACGTAGCTCAGCCGGTGAGAGCGCACGACTCATAATCGTGAGGTCGGTGGTTCGATCCCACCCGTAGCCACCATCCGCGGGAGCGCTGCCCCCCGGCGGTCAGACCGCCCAAAGGCGCCCTCTGTCTCCATGGACGCCAGCCCTACGGTGTGATTTCGGCTACCGCCAACGCCTGTCTTGCCACCTCCGGCGATTCAATCGAAGCGAAGCCGAGCTCTACGGTCGCCGTTCCTTTTCCTGTGCGCCATCGACCTTTGCCGTACGTGCGGTCCAGATGACGCCGGATGTACACCCCTCGACCTGTGGCAATCGTTTCGATGCCTCGGATGTCGCCGAGGATCTCGAATCTCATCGACACAGAGCCCTACCGAGGGACGCAGTCCACGGTCGAGTGTAGCGGACACGCGACGTTCGCTGCATCGCGTTGCGGTGGGCGCCGTTCACCGGCGTCCTGGGAGGAACCCCGCGAGCGCACGCGCGGTATGCGAGCCCCGGACCCCGGCGACCTCGTCCGGGGCGCCCGTTGCGACGATTCTGCCACCGCCGGCGCCGCCTTCCGGGCCGAGGTCGATCACCGTGTCCGCCTCGGCGGCGACGTCGAGATTGTGCTCGATCACGACGACGGTGTTGCCGGCATCGACCAGACGGTGCAGCACCCGGACGAGCTTCTCCACGTCCGCCATGTGCAGTCCGATAGTCGGCTCGTCGAGCACGTAGAACGCCGGCCCCACGCCGCGCCGCGGTGCGCTCGCGTCGACCTTGGCAAGCTCAGTGACGAGCTTGATGCGCTGCGCCTCGCCGCCCGACAGCGTCGGGCTGCTCTGGCCGAGGGTGAGATAGCCGAGCCCGACATCGTGCAGCAGCGCGAGGGTGCGATGGACGCGCGTGTGCGCCTCGAACCGCGGCAGCGCCTGGTCGACACTGAGCGCCAGCACCTCGGCGATGCTCATGTCCAGATATCGGATCTCCAGCGTCTCGGACGTGAAGCGCCGTCCGCCGCAGGCGTCGCACGGTACCCGCACGTCGGGCAGGAAGCTCATCTCGATCCGTTGCACGCCCTGGCCCTCGCAGGCGTCGCACCGCCCGCCGGCGACGTTGAACGAGAAGCGGCTCGCGCCGTAGCCGCGGATGCGTGACTCGGTCGCTCCCGCGAAGAGCCGGCGGACGTGGTCCCAGATCCCGACATAGGTGGCGGGGCACGAGCGGGGGGTCTTGCCGATCGGGGTCTGATCGACCTCCAGCACGCGCTGCACCGCCTCGAAGCCCCGGATCTCGCGGCAACCCGTCCACTTCGCTCGCCCGCGTCGTCGCGCGCGCAACGCCGCCGCGAGATTGGCGAGCAGCACGCCGCGCACCAGGCTGCTCTTCCCGCTGCCGCTCACCCCGGTCACGCAGACGAGCCGTTCGAGCGGGAGATCGACGTCGATGCCTTGCAGGTTGTTCAGGGAGGCGCCACGAATCGAGAGGTATCGCTCCGGCTCTTGCGAGCGCTCCGGCGACCGGGCCCCCGGGAGCGGGTGGGCGAGCGGGGATGCGAGATAACGCCCGGTCAGGGACTCGGGGTTGGCCAGGATCCGCGCGATCGGTCCGTACGCGACCACCCGGCCGCCGTTCACGCCCGCCCCGGGGCCGAGGTCGATGATGTGCTCGGCGCTGCGGATCGTCTCCTCGTCGTGCTCGACCACCACCACCGTGTTGCCTTTCGCACAGAGCGCGCGCAGCGTATCGAGCAGCATCGCGTTGTCGCGTGCGTGCAGCCCGATGGTCGGCTCGTCGAGGATGTAGCACACGCCGCGCAGGTTCGATCCGAGCTGAGCGGCGAGCCGGATGCGTTGCGCCTCACCGCCCGAGAGGGTGGGCGCGCCGCGGTCGAGCCGCAGGTACCCTAGCCCCAGGCGGCAGAGGAAATCGAGCCGGGTCCCGAGCTCGGCGAGCACGTCGCGCGCGATCGCCGCCTCGCGCCCGCGCGGCCGGATCCGCGCAAGGACTTTGCGCGCCGTCTCGACGTCGAGGGCGCTGAGGTCTGCGATGCCGTGGGATCGGTAGCGCACCGCGAGCGCCTCCGGACGCAGCCGCCGGCCGGCGCAGGCGCGGCACTCGCGCGCCGGCTCGTCCGTGCTCTGCGACCAGTGCGGCTCCTCTCCCGTCTCGGTCTCGTCGAAGCCGCGCAGCTCGCGCCCCGTGCCGAAGCACGACGGACACCATCCGTGCCGGGAGTTGTGGGAGAAGAGCCTCGGGTCGAGCTCGTCGAAGCTCCTCCCGCAGCCCGGACATGCGCGCGCCGTCGAATAGAGGGTCTCGCCGCGCCGGTCGGCGACCCGTACCCGGCCCGCGCCGTGCCCGAGCGCTCGCTCCAGCATGGCGCGCAGCGTCTGCTCGCGGTCTGCACGAGCTGTGACGGATCCGAACGGGAGGTCGATATCGTGCTCTCGATAGCGGTCGAGCCGCGGCCACGCATCGGTCGGGAGGGGGGCTCCATCGACGCGGAGCGTGGCGTGGCCGTGCTTTCCAGCCCATCGGGCAAGCTCGGTGTAGTAGCCCTTTCGCGCCACCACGAGCGGGGCGAGGATCTCGACATCGCGTCCCCGATGCCGCTTCAGGACGCGGTCGACGATGGCGTCGAGGGTCTGCGGCTCGATCGGGATGTCGCACTCGGGGCAATGCTGGGTGCCGAGCCTGACGAAGAGCAGGCGCAGGAAGTGATGGATCTCGGTCATCGTCCCGACGGTGCTCTTGTGGCCGCCGCGCGAGGTCCGCTGCTCGATCGCCACCGACGGCGGGATCCCGAAGATCGCGTCGACGTCGGGGCGCGCCGCCGGCTGCACGAACTGGCGGGCGTAGGCGTTGAGCGATTCGAGGTATCGACGCTGGCCTTCCGCGAAGAGGATGTCGAACGCGACGGTGCTCTTGCCGCTTCCGCTCACTCCAGTGACTACTGTGAAGCGATCGCGTGGGATGTCGATGTCAACGCCGCGCAAATTGTGCTCGCGCGCGTTGCGGATGCTGATCGCCGCGCCGCGCCGCGGCGGCTTGCGGGCCGGCGCCGGCGCCGAGGGAGCCGCACCAGACGCCCGCTCGGCGAAGTGTGTGCGCAGCGCCGCCCCGGTGTGGCTCCGCCGCCGGCGTGCGATCGCGCCCGGCCGGCCCGTCGCGATGACCCGCCCGCCGCCGTTCCCGCCCTCGGGACCCAGATCGACGATCCAGTCGGCGGCCGCGATGACGTCGAGGTGGTGCTCGATGACGAGCACCGAATGGCCTGCCGCGAGCAATGCGTCGAGCGCTGCAAGCAGACGCGACACATCCTCGAGGTGGAGCCCGGTGGTCGGCTCGTCGAAGATGAATAGGCAGTGCCCGGCGCCGCGCGCCGCAAGGCGCTTCGCGAGCTTCAGCCGCTGCGCCTCGCCGCCCGAGAGGGTCGGCACCGGCTGGCCGAGCCGCAGGTAGCCGAGGCCCACCGCCGTGAGCGGCGTGAGCGATCGGACGATGTCGGGGCTCTCGGCGAAGAAAGCGAGCGCGTCCTCGACGGTCATTTCCAGCACCCCGGCGATCGAGCGGTGCGCGCCGGCGGCGGCGCTGCCGCCGCTCCCGTCTCCGGCCCCTCCATCGAGTGCACGACCGGTCGTGTCGCCCCTGACCTTGCCGGCGCCGGCCCTGGTCCTGTCTCCGGCCTCACCATCGAGTTCGCGAAAGGTCCCCCTGCCCTTGGCCTTGCCGGTGCCCGCGCTGGCCGCGCCTCGCGGGCGGATCTTCACGTCGAGCACGTCGCTGCGATAGCGGCGACCGTCGCAGTCTGGGCAGCGCAGGTACACGTCGCTCAGGAACTGCATCTCGACGTGCTCGAAGCCGTTGCCCGCGCAGCCCGGGCAGCGCCCGTTGCCGGAGTTGAAGCTGAACGTCCCCGCGGTGTATCCGCGGTCGATCGCGATCGGTTCGGCCGCGAACCGCTTTCGGATCGCGTCCAGCGCACCGACGTAGCTCGCGGGGTTTGAGCGGGTGGTCTTGCCGATGGGTGACTGATCGACGAGCACGACGTCGTCGAGCGCTTCGAGTCCGCGGATCGTCCGGTGTTCGCCCGGCGCCTCGACGGGGCGTCCGAACTGCTTGCAGGCGGCGCGGTAGAGCACGTCGACGGCCAGGGTCGACTTTCCCGAACCACTGACGCCGGTCACGCAGACGAAGCGGCGAAGCGGGATGTCGACGTCGGCATCGGCGAGATTGTGAGCGCGCGCGCCCCGGATCTCGATCCGCTCCGGGTGCGTCGGGCCCGAGACCGGCGCGCGCGGTTCGATCCGCCGCTCGCCGCGCAGCCACGCCGCGGTGAGCGATCGCCGCGAGCGCAGCAGCGCGCGCGGGGTGCCGTGGAACACGATCTCGCCGCCTCGTTCGCCGGGTCCCGGGCCCATGTCGATGATCCGGTCCGCCGCGAGCATGATCTGGGGATCGTGCTCGACCACGAGGAGGGTGTTCCCCGCGTCTCGCAGCTTGTGCAGCACCGAGACGATGCGGGCAATGTCGCGCGCATGCAGCCCGATGCTCGGCTCGTCGAGCACGAACAGCGTGTTCACGAGCGACGTGCCGAGCGCGGTCGTCAAGTTGATGCGCTGGACCTCGCCGCCGCTCAGGGTGCGCGACTGGCGGTCCAGCGTGAGATAGCCGAGGCCTACGTCGACGAGATAGGCGAGGCGGCCGCGGATCTCGCCCAGCAGCAGATCAGTCGCGTCGTCGAGCGGCGCGCGCAGGCGAAGCTCTTCGAAGAATTTCCGGCACCGGTCAAGCGGCAAGCGCATCACGTCGTGGACGCACAGTCCCGGCTGCTGGGCGAAGGCATGCACATCGAGGGTCGCATCGGGCGGCCGGTGCGCAGCGTCGCCCCGGAGCGCCTTTCTCGCATCGGCGCGGGTGCCGATCCGCCACAGCAGCGCCTGCGCCTTGAGCCGCGCGCCGCGGCACGCCGGGCACCGCCGATAGGTCCGGTAGCGTGAGAGCAGCACCCGGATGTGCATGCGGTAGCTCTTGGTCTCGAGCCAGTCGAAGAACCGGCGCACCCCGTGCCATCCATCCTCGTCGAACTCCGCTTCGCCCTCCAGCACCCACTCGCGGGTTGCGTCGTCGAGCTCTCGCCACGCACGATCGAGCGCGACCCCGCTCCGGCGTGCATAGCGCACGAGATCCCGCTGGCACTGCTTGTAGCTCTCCGACTGCCACGGACGGATCGCCCCCTCGCGGAGCGTCTTCGATTCGTCGGGAACCACGAGCCCGTAGTCGATCCCCATCGTCCGTCCGAAGCCGCGGCAGGCCTCGCACGCACCAAGGGGGGAGTTGAACGAGAACATGCTCGGCACCGGCTCCCGGTACTCGATGTCGCAGCCGGCGCAGTGCAGCGTAGTCGAGAAACGCTGCGGCGAGCGGGCGCGGCGCTGGGCGTCGAGCCGGTAGACGGTCAGGCGTCCGCGGCCCGCCTTCAGCGCGCTCTCGATCGCCTCGACGGCGCGGGCGCGGTTGTCGGAGCTGCTGCCGGCGAGAGCGTCAGGGCGGTTGTCGGGGCTCAGGCGGAGGCGGTCCGCGATGACCTCGATGCGTTCCGGGTGCTCGCGATGCACTCGGGTGTAGCCCTGGCCCGCGAGCAGCCCGACGATCTCGGCCGAGGTGAATCCGGCCGGGACCGCGATGTCGAAGGTCACCATGATTCGATCGAGTCCGGCGTCGCGGATCGCGCTAATGATCGACTGCGGCGTGTCGCGGCGCACCGGCGCCCCGCAGCCCCGGCAGTGCAGCACCGCCGCACGCGCGAACAGCAGCTTCAGGTGGTCGTTGAGCTCGGTCATGGTGCCGACGGTCGAGCGCGAGGTCCGCACCGGATTGGTCTGATCGATGGCGATCGAGGGCGGGATCCCGTCGATGCCACCGCCATCGTCGAACCGGGGCTTGTCCATCCGGTCGAGGAACTGGCGCGCGTAGGAGGAAAACGTCTCGACGTAGCGGCGCTGCCCCTCGCTGTACACGGTGTCGAAGGCGAGCGAGGACTTGCCGGACCCGCTTACCCCGGTGACGACATGCAGCTCCCCGAGCGGCAGGTCGAGATCGATGCCCTTGAGGTTGTTCTGCCGGGCGCCGCGGACGCGGATGGCGGGACGGGTGGTCATGGTTGCTCGGCCCGGGCCCGGCGGTGTGGGGCCGAAGGAACATCACGACCGGCTTGCGGGTACGGCACTATCCTCGTGCGGCGGGCACGTAGTGTCGCGTCATCCGTGCAAGGAGTGTTGTTCATGGGTTGTCTCAGCGTCGAACCGTGTGCGGGGATCTACGCTGGTGGTCCCGGCGAGTGTACACACGCCCGGTGATTCCTTGCGGTCGATCAGCTTGCGGACAATTCGGCCCCTGTGCCTCCATGACGGGGCCGTGAGGGATGAGACTGCCACTCCGGATACTCGCCGGCGTCGCCGGCATGGATGAACCGGCCCGGGCGGCTGAGCACAATCCGGAAATTACCCGGGAGGTCTTGGAGTTTACACAGGGGACGAAGCGGTGGCGGGGACGAGTTCGAATCCCTCAGGGCCGAGGTATCCACGAATACGTCATTCATTCGCAATGGCGTCGGACAGGTACGCGTCATGGCGCGAGGAGACGTCAGCGGGGCCGTCCTCCGTGCGACACGAGCCGGTGGCATCAAGAAAGCGGTCCCACGCCGTCTCTCTCTGCTCATTGGCAAGGACGTGTTCGGCTCCCTCGCGAACGAGCTGCGCGAAAGACTTGGACTGGCGCGCCGCGAGCACTTTCAGACGCTCGTACTGGTCTGGACTGAGCTGAATCTGTGTGCGAATCATGATGGCATGTTAGCGCTTGTGTGCATACATGATGCCTATTTTTGTGGACATTTTGCGAATCCCGCAAGCGTGGACCCGGAAGATGGCGCGAAGGACTCCCCCGCATCGACGTCGAGGTCGGCGACGTGATGGGCGGCGTCGTGATTCGCACCCCCGTGGACTGACGGCAGCCGCCGTCGCGCGCCAGCCGCACCCTTCGAGCGCCGGCGGTGGCAGGGCCGGCTCAGTGGCGCTGCTTTCGTTCAGTGCGCGACTGCGCATGGCATGGAGCGGGGCGCCCCCCACTTCGATATCATCGAGCGACCATGCCCCGCCTCGCCGCCAACCTGAGCTATCTCTTTACCGAGCGTCCTTTTCTGGACCGTTTCGGGGCGGCGGCCGGCTGCGGCTTCCGGGCCATCGAGCATCAGTTCCCGTACCGGGAGGCGTCGGAGTCGGCCATTCGGGAGCGGCTCCGGGCTCACGATCTCCGTGCCGTCCTGTTCAACCTGCCGCCGGGGGAAGAGGGGGAACGTGGGCTCGGAGGGCTGCCGGGGCGCGAGGCGGAGTTCCGGGAGGGGCTGAATCTCGCGCTTCGCTATTGTCGGGCGACGGGCTGCCCCCGGCTGCACGCGATGTGGGGGGTGCCGGGCGCGGAGACGAGCCTGGAGGAGAGCCGGG
>JAKZYK010000074.1:0-4432 GCA_047514485.1 Gammaproteobacteria bacterium | reverse complement strand
AGGGCACCTTCGCACCGCCCCGATGCCGGCGCAGCCGGTCCCGAAGAGCTTCGCCAGCCCCGGACTGCTCGCCTGCATCGCCACGGCGAAGTACGCCGATGCGCTGCCGCTGTATCGCCAGTGCCAGCAATTGCAGCGCATCGGGGTGGAGCTCTCGGCACGACGCTGGCGAGGTGGATGGTGCGCGTGGGCGAACTCGTGGTGCCGCTCATCAACGTGCTGCGCGACGAGCTTGTAGGCGCCATCCACGAAGAGCACGTGCCGGTGGATGTTAAGGTTCAGCGCCGAGCACCGACCCGGCGATGGGCGTTGCTTCAGCCGACCGCGAGCGATGCGTTGCGCACGTCCGTGACCAGCATGTGAGCCGGAGTGTGGGTGATCGCGATCGGGGGGCGCGCCGAGCGCACCGCAACCTGAGGCGTCACGCCGCAGGCCCAGAACACGGGCATCTGGTCGGGTGCAATGATTGGATCGTCGCCCTGCCACGCACGCCCGACGTCCTCGATCCCGATGCGCTCCGGCATGCCGAGATGGACCGGCGCACCGTGCACCCGCGGGTAGCGGGTCGTGATCTGCACCGCCTTGATGGCGTCGGCCGGCGTGAAGGGCCGCATCGACACCACCATCTCGCTGTGAAACCGGCCGGCCGGCGCACACTCGATATCGGTCAGGAACATCGGACACACGCTGCCGTCGCTCCAGTGCCGGATGGAGAGGCCGGCATCGATCAGGGCCTCCTCGAACGAGAAGGAACAGCCGAGCGCGAACGCCACGAAGTCGTCCTGCCAGAGATCGCCGATGCTCGCGACATCGCCGTCGAGCTCCCCGTCGCGGAAGACCCGGTAGCTCGGGAGGTCGGTTCGAAGGTCGAGGTCTTCGGCGATCTCCGGAAGGTGGGGACTGCCCGGCTCCGACATCGCGAGCAATGGACAGGGCTTGGGATTTCGCTGGCAGAACCAGGCGAACTCGTCGGCGTAGTCCGCCGGCAGGATCGCGAGGTTTGCCTGGACATAGCCCTTCGCGAGCGCGCCCGTGTGGCCGTGGTACTGGCCGCTGCGGATTCGGCGCCGGACCTCGACGGGATCCGTGGTATTCCATTCGAGCCCGAGCCCGTGGGTGGTCTCGACGGCGGTGCTTGCGGTGGCGCTCATGGCTGCTCCTCCCCGGGGTCGGGGCGCTCTGCATTCGGTGCCGGGAAGTCTAGCGCGCGCCGGGCACTTGCGGCACGGCGCGCTCGGGCCATCTCGCCGCTCCCGTTCTCGACCCGGTGGAGCATGCGTGTGGGCTGCAGCGCATGCTGTGCATGCTCTTCGTCGATTGAGCCCGCGCGTCCCGATGACAAAGGCAGGTCGGGCCTGACGCGTTCGGCCTGACTCTCCGTCAACCTTCGATCACCGGCCACTGCATCGCATCGCTCAGCCCCAGGCGCCGGATGCGCCGGCGGATGCTCTCATGCGCCTTCGCGAACGCCTCGCGTTCGTCGATTCGGGTGCTGCGGCCGTCTTCGATCACCACATCGCCGTTGACGAGCACGGTGCGGGCACGGCCGCGGCCGGTGAGCACCGCCTGCTGGAGGGGATTTGCCCCCGGATACGCTTCGGCGGCGTTCGGGTCCTTTACGACGAGATCCGCCCGCTTGCCGACCTCCAGACTGCCGGTGATCGTGTCGAGCCCCGCCGATCGGGCCGCGTTGATGCAGAGCATCTCGAGAATCGTCTCCGGCGCGAGCCGCTCGCCCGCGTTCGCGGCGACCAGGTGTGCGAGCACTGCCTCGTCGCCCAACGCGCTGCAGCGCGCGCTGTCGCTGCCCAGTGTGACGTTGACTCCGCGGCGCAGGAGCTCCGGCATCCGGCACTCGGCCTTGCCCGCAAGCCCCATCGAGAGGTAGGCCCCGGGACACCACACTACCGAGCATCCGCGCCGCGAAACGATGTCGACGTCCCGGTCGGTCAGGGTATTCATGTGGACGAGCGTGGAGCCGGCGTCGAGCACGTCGAGCGAGTCCAGGTGCACGATTCGGGAGTGCCCGAGCCGTTCGGTTTCCGCCGCGCACGAAGCAGGTTCGTAGGCTTCGTGCTGGTGGAGCACCACGCGGTGCTCGCGCGCGAGCGCCTTCGCCCGGCGCTCGAGCTCGTCACTGGCGGTGCCGAGGCCGTACAGGCAGACGAACCCGTGAACCCGCCCGTCCGGATCGTCGTTGCGATGCAGCTCCGAGCCCAGCTCGGCAACGCAGCGCTCGAATTCGGCCGGTGCCCGCGCGAACAGCACCTTGCTCTCGAGCGAGCCGAGATGTTGCATCACGCCGACGTCGTCCCACAGGTAGGGGGCGGCCAGACAGGTGCGGATGCCCGTCGCCTCGACCGCCGCCGCCACCGCTCCGGGGTCGAACACCGTGCCCGCCTCGACGACGCCGGTGTAGCCCGCGTGCAGGAGCTGAAGAGCGGTCAGGGTGGTGGCGGCCGCCTCGTCTTCGCTGGTGATGTCGGCCTTCCAGGCAGCGTAGTTGACGCCGCTCACCGGGTCGTCGGCATCGTTGGCGAACACCCCGCGGCACCCCGCACCCACGACGTGGTTGTGCGCGTCGATGAACCCCGCGTGCAGCACCGCGCCTTCGGCGTCGATGGAGCGGGCCGCGCGCATCTGTTGCACCACCTCCCGCTCCGGGCCGACCGCGACCAGGGTATGGCCGCGCACCGCCACCGCCCCGGGCGAGAGCACGCGGCGCCGGGCGTCGACGGTGATGACGTATGCGTTGCGGATGAGCAGATCGCAGTTCTGGTGCTGGGTCATTTCTCGATGCTCCAGCCGGTCTCAATGTTCCATCATCGGGTGTTTCCGCCGGCGGGCGCCGGGTGAAGGGTGTCAGCGCGGCACGCTTCGCCTCGCGGCGCGCTCGAAGGCGTCGGGGTCGAGCTCGACACCGAGTCCCGGCCCCTCCGGGGCGTAGGCGAACCCCTGCTCGATGCGCAGCGGCGCGGCAAGGAGGTCCTCTTCCTGGTAGAGCGAGCCGCAAGTGTCGCTGTCGAAATCGAGGTTCGGCATCGCGATGCCGAGGTGGATCTGCGCCGCGGTGCCGATGCCGAGTTCGGGCATGCTCCCGATCATGCAGCCGAGACCCGCCTGCTCGGCGAGGGTGAAGATACGCGCCGCGTTCTGGATGCCCCCCGATTCGGTCACGTACACGTTGAGGACGTCGGCCGCCTCGTGGCGGATGACCGCCATTGCGTCGCGGGGCGGGCCGATCGACTCGTCGGCCATGATTGGCAGCGACACCGAGCGACGAATCTCGGCCATCGCGTGCAGGGAGTGGGCCGGCACCGGCTGCTCGAGGAGCTCGGGCTCGAACAACATGATTCGTTCGACGAATCGAATCGCCTCCTTGGCGCTGCCCATCGCCATGTTGGCGTCCACCCGCACCCGGTGCGCGGAGCCGACCGCGGCGCGCACCTGCCGCACTGCCTCGATGTCGCGCTCGAGGCCCTGCCCGGTCTTGACCTTGACGGTGCGAAAGCCTTCGCCGACACGCGCGAGCGCGTACTCCGCCATCTGCTCCGGCTCGCCGTGCGGGATCGAGTAGCTGAGCGGGATCCGGTCGCGCACCTTGCCGCCGAGCAAAGTATGCACCGGCACCCCCAGTGCCTTGCCGGCGATGTCCCAGAGCGCCATCTCCACCCCCGCGATCGCAAGCTGGCCGTCGGGAAGCGCGGTCTCCATGGCGCGCAGCGCGCCCGTGATTGCGAGCGGGTCCCGGCCGACGAGAACGGGGCCGAGCCTCTCGTCGACGTCGCGGCACAGCAGCGGACCGCGGCGGGCGAACACGCTGGACAGCTCGCCCAGACCGGTCAGCCCTTCGTCGGTGTGGACCTGGACGATGCCGTGCTCGGAAATGTCGGCGTAGCCGAGCGCGGTGCGGGTGACCGTACCGTAGGCCCGCAGACGCCGGACGCGGACCGGCGTGGTCTCGACTGCGGTGATCTTCATCGATCTCGGAACTCCTCCGGCATCAGGGCCCGGGCCGCGCCTTGTCACGCGCCCCGAGCGATCGTCTTGCCTTCCTCGCGCTCCCTACTATCCGCTTGTCGTCGATGAAATTCACGCAGGCGGCCGCGCGAATAGGAAATCCGGACGCCCAAATTGCCCGTGGAGCGCAGTATCTCGAACGTCGGCATATGGGTCGTGAGGCAAGGATGGTGGCCGTCGGCCCGCGCGGTGTCGGCGGCGGCTGACATCGAGTGGGGGTGCGACTGACAGCTCGGCAGGGTGCGCGCTGATCGGCGCGCGCGATACCCGAGCCGCAATGCGACGGCGGTGCCATGGACACGGACGCGGTGCTCAGGAGACCGCTGCGGAAGGAGTCAAGATGACGCGATGGGCGGGGCGCGTGCGGCGCGAATGTTGATGTGCTCGAGGATGGTGGCGATCACCCGCGGGT
>JAKZYK010000073.1:0-5519 GCA_047514485.1 Gammaproteobacteria bacterium | reverse complement strand
AGGAATCCTCCTCGCGCTATCGAGTCCTGGCCTTCGGCCTTCCTTCGCTCGACTCGATCACGCGCCGCTCGCTCGACAACAAGCGCCGGGTGGCGGGCTACATTGCCGAGGCGCTGCGTGCCTTCGAGCCGAGGCTTCGCTCGGTGCGGGTCACTCCCATCGAGGAGGAGGTGGAGTTTCAGTTCCGCATCGAGGCCGAGCTCGTGGGGGACGACACCGCGTCGGTGACGCTTCGAGTGATGGCGCCGCTCCCGGGCGGGGGGCTCGGGGCGGAGGCGGTGGTGCTCGACATCTCGCCGGAGACGGCGCATCCGGACTCGCGCACCGGGACGTTGCGGTGATCGACGATCGGCTCCTTTCGGCGTACGTCGCAGAGCTCGAGGCTCTTGGCACCCGTGGGGCGGAGTTCGCGCGGGACTATCCCGACATCGCATCGGAGCTGGACATCGCGTCGAGACGCTCCCGGGATCCAAGCGTCGAGCGGGTCGTCGAGAGCACCGCGTTCCTCGCAGCGCGGCTTCGCCTCCTCATCGAGTCCAACTCGGCGGAGCTCCCCGTCACGGTGCTGTCGATGCTCGCCCCGGTGCTCATCGAGCCCGTCCCCTCGATGGCCATCGTGGGGCTCGATGGGGGGACCGAGCCCCGGACGCTTCAGCGCGGCGTCAAGCTCGACTACCGCTCAGGTCCCGAGCCCCTGTTCTGCTTTGCGACGACGATGGACACTGTGCTCGCGCCGCTTCGTCTCACCGTGCGTCGCGCGACTCCGGCGGCACGCGCGCTCGATGCGCTCTCGGTACGCCTCGACGGGGAGGTCCCGTCCAGGCTCTACCTCTACCTCGGGCGAAATCGCCTGAGCGCCGCCATCCTTCTCGATGCGATTGGAAAGTCGCTCGTCGGGATCGAGCTGCGCCGCCCCACCGCGTCGGGCACCGCCTCGGCCGCCATCGCCCCGTCGGCGCTGCGCTTTCACGGCTTCTCCTCCGCCGACCGGGCCCTGCCCGACCGTCCCGGGTCACCGCGTCCCTACCGGCTCTTCACCGAGTTCGTCAACTTCGAGGAGAAGTTCCGCTTCATCTCGGTCGATCTGCCCGAGGCGCCGTCGGGGAGCGCTCTTCTCTTTCACTTCGATCGCCGGCTCTCGCTGCGCGACGACGAGCTCGACGGGACCTTCTCGGTCAACCGCGTGCCGGTCGTCAACCTGTGGCCCGCCACGGGCACACCCTTCGATCTCACCGGCCGCTCGCTCGAGTACCCGGTTCGGGTCGATGCGAGGCGCTTCCGCAGCGTCGAGACCCACTCGGTCGAACGCGTCGATCTGTTCCAGGCCTCGGGCGAGTCCGCCTTGAACATCGATCCTCTGGTCGCTGCTTCCCGGCGCTCCGAAAGCTCCATCCAGTGGGGGATCAAGCGGGCGATCTCGCGCTCGGGCGCAGAGGTCTACCTCTACTTCCGGGGGCTCGACTACCAGCACCTCGGGCGCGAGCGGATCCTGGTCTCGCCCCGGGTGCTCGCCAGCAACGGGTCGCTCGCGCAAGGGGCGCGTTCGGGCACCGAACTCTTCCCCACGGAAAGCATCTCGGACTGGCGGGCACGGCTTCTCACCGTCCCGACGCCCTACCGGCCCGCGCTCGCCGACACCGAGGCGATGCGCGTGCTCTCTGCTTACGTCCAGAGCTCGCTCCGCGGCCTCGCCCTGAACGACGGGCAGCGATCGCTTCGAGACTACTTGAGGCGCTTCCCGGGCGCGCACGATGCGTCGTGGATCGAGGCGATCCGGAGCCTGAACCTCCACGGCATCGTCGCGATGCGCGATGGACGTCCCACCGTCGGGACCCGCGCGTTCATCTCCTTCGACGCCTCGCACGCTCCGACCTCGAGCTTCGTCACCATCGAACGGGTGCTCCAGCGCCTGTTCGACGCGCACCGCGGGCTCAACTCGGTCGAGGAGGTCGTGCTCCGTGCCTCCTGAGGACGCCGACGCGCTCTCCGTCGAGGCCCACATTGCGCACGCCGGAGCGACGTCCGCGCCTGCCTCCAATACCGATCCCATTCCCGATACGGACGCAGACCCGGGCACGTCCCCCGGTGTCCCGCCGGCCGAGTCCGCGCCGGTCTCGCTCGAGGCGCCCCCCCCGGTTGCCCGCGCGGCGCCGGCCGTCGGGCCGGAGTCTTCTTCCCGACCCGCAGCCGCGGTGCCCGCCTCATCGGTTTCGCGCGCCGGATTGCCCGAAAAAGGCAAGGCTGCGCTCCGACACCCTCTCGTGCAGGACCTGCTGCTCAACCCCACTCGGTGGCGGCTGTGGCCCGCGATGGCGATCCTCCGATGGCTGCAGCGTCAGATGCGCAAGAACCGCATCCGGGTCGTCTACCGCACCCGGCCCACGCTGTCCTTTCCCGCCTCCGAGATCGCCGACATCTACTTCGTGCGTCCCAACGAGCTCCAGATCGTCGTCAACGCGCTCGGCCTTGCGAACGCGGGCTCGGCGCTCCCTTCAGCCGACATCGCCCGCATCATCGCCGATTACCGATCGGGGGGCGCGCTTTCCCTGTGGCTCGACATGGTGGCGGATCGGATGCTGCACGCGGCGGAGACGAGCGTCGCCCGGAGCGTGTCTCCGTTCGCGTGCGCGATGGGCGGATTCCCCGAAGCCGACTCGGTGCTCCCCTCGCTCGTCGGTCACGACGGAGTCCTCGCCGAGTCGCGCCCCGACGGCCTCTCGCCCTCGCTCGCGGCGGGCGCGCGGCGCCTCACCGCACTCGGCGCGCTCTTTCTCGGAGTCCCCACCGCGCATGGGCTTGCGCGCGCGTTCGAGGGGTTCACCTCGCTCCACGCCCGGGTCATCGAGTTCACGGGCGCCCCGCTCGACGTCTCCCGCCCGGCACGTCTCGGAGCCGGGTTCGGGCGGGTGCTCGGCTCGAGGCGCATCGTCGCGGAAGCCGGCGTCACCGTGCGCCTCAACGATGGACCGACGTGCGAGGACGCGGTGGCGTGGGCGAGCGATCCGGTGCGGATTCGATCGCTTTACGAGCTCGCCCGGACCTACATCGGGGATGCGTCTCCCGAGCCCTCAATCGAGCTGGTCGTCCGCATCGACGAGCTCTCCCCCCTCGCGCCGGGCGCGCGCAATGCGCTCCTTGGCGGGTGCGCGATGCTGAACCTTCCAAAGACCGAGCGCACCACGCTCGAGCTTCGCCCCCTCTGAGCAGCGCCCCGGCGGGCCGGGACCGCCGCTGACCAGAACCAGCCCGCATTTCCCGCCAGCCCGCTTCGCCCGAACCGGATGACGGACGGTCCTCTCGTCCTGTGAACGGACCTGCTACCTTGGCAGGAAGGCCCCCGCGACTTCGGCCGCATTGGCCTTGGTGATCATCACCGCCGGCACGAAGGTAACCGGAGGCACCGGCTGGCCGGAGAGGTAGCGCGCCACGTTGAGGGCCGCGCCCATGCCGATCTTGTAGGGCTGCTGCGCCGCCACCGCCGCGGCCGGCGAATCGGGCCGGGCGACCATTGCGACATACTCGGGGCTGCCGTCGATGCCGTATGTCTTGACCTCGAGTCGGTTGGCGTCCACGACGGCCAGGGTGGCGCCGACCATCGGCCTGTCCCAGCACGCCCAGATGGCCTTCAGACCGCTGTCCGGGCCGAACTTGGTCAGCATGTCGGTCACGTCGGCGTATGCCTGCCGCTCGGTGTTGGGGACGACGTCGCGCAGCTCCAGCTCGATCAGCTCGATGCGCGGAAACGCCTCCATCACGTACCTGAGCTGGTCGTAGCGGATTTTGCACACCGGCACGGTATAGAAGCCGTTGAAGATCAGGACCTTGCCCTCACCGCCCATGTCGTGGGCCATCTGCAGGGCGAGATCCGATCCGATGCCGTAGTTGTTGGAGGTTGTGTTGTTGATCGCGTGTTCGGTGATGGTGTCGACCGTGAACAGCGGAATACCGGCGTCGCGAATACGCTTCAGCCAGGGGTTGAGCGCTTCGATGTTGCCGAGCTGCTCGATGATGGCATGCGGTCGCTTCGCGATGAGGGTCCGGATATGAATGATCTGGGTCTGGTCGTTGTGCTGCGCGTCGAGTGCGATGACCCTGCCGCCGAGGCGTTCGATCGTCTCGACCTGTCCGCGAAAGGCCATGAAGTCCCAATGGTGGCTGGTGCCGATCACCGTCACGCCGATGGTCTTTCCTTTGAGCGACAGCTCCTCGGCGATCACCGATGCGAACGGACCGATCGCAAGTGCAGCGGACAACACGGCGGCTGCGACCTTCTTCATTCCCGGCTCCCTCAGGTCAGTGTGCTCGGTCGCCCAATCAGTTCGTCTCGAACGGAGACTCCGGATGCCGCGTCGTCGCGGCGGATGTCACAACTGCACCCCGTTGACGACAGCCGTTGCATCATGCGTCCGGCGCGTGTGGTTGCGGTGCGTCAAGACCGGGATCGAATCCATCGCCTCGTCGCCGCGAGACTCGGTGCGGAGCAGCGCCGATTCGATGCTCTCGGCGCGCCACGGTATCCGGTGACAAATGGGTTGACAAGCAAGTACCCGGGGCGTGTCAAGTACCCGGGGCGTCGCCATGGTGCTTTCGCGCCACGCGGCGGCACTGGCGTTCAGCGGCGACGGTGACACCGCGACCGAACATCCACCGCAACGAGACGTCTGCCCGTGCGCGTGGCTCCGGCTCCCTGGTCACGGCCTGTCCCGGAACATTCCATCGATCGCGTGGGTCTCAAGAATACTGTCGGGTCAGAAGAGGGGGCCCCGATCGATGCTGAACGACGCTTCAGGCAACCAGCCCGGCACCGATCCGGGCACCCGAGGGCGGGGCACATGGAGCGACGACTCGTTCGCCGACCTCATCGACTTGCGGTCCGCCGACGGCTCCGACGGCGTCAGGAACGACCGGGGTCCCGTCAACGTCGGCCTCGAGTCGAACCACGATCCCGATTCGACCGGCGACGGCTCGTTCCCGGTCGACTTCGGGGACACTTTCGGCGGCGACGATGACGATCTTTTCGACGGCGACGAGCACGAGATCAGCTCCAGCGCGACCTCCGAGGAGTACGGCGAGCTCGACGTCGACCTCTCCCCCTGGGCGCCGCTGCTCGGCATGCTCGACTCGACCGAGCCCGAGGAGTGGCCGGGCGACCGGCCCTTCACCCCGGGCGAGGGGGTCAAGGAGGCTCATGCGCTCGAGCTGCGGGCCGAGTCGATGCTCCTGTACTCCGAACGCGGGGCCGAGCGCACCGGCAAGCTCGACCGCACCGAGGTCGGCATCTCGGACGCCAACCGCGACGTCGTGGCCGGCCGCGACGAGGTCGAGATCGACGGGATGCTCGAGGAGCACACCGGCCACGGCCTCGTGCACATCGCCGACGACGTCGAGATCAACGTCGGGGGGCCGCTGCGCATGCACGCGCACCTCGAGGACAACATCATCATGGGCGGGGTGATGAGAGACGAGTGGTCGGGCGGCACCTTCATCACCGCGGCGATGAGCGACGACATGGCGGCGGG
>JAKZYK010000072.1:0-6845 GCA_047514485.1 Gammaproteobacteria bacterium | reverse complement strand
ACACTCAGGAGCGATGACCCGGCCCAAGCTCACCGTCGTGATCGGCGCCAACGGTGCGGGCAAAACCACGTGGGCGCGAGAACACCGCGACACGTTGCCGAGGCCCTTCTACAACGCCGACTCGATCGCCGAAGGGCTCGGTGACGCCAATGACCCGGCGCTGCAGCGCACCGCACGGGAGCTCGTCGACTAACAGATCGAGAGCGACCTCGCCGACCAAAGCTCGTTCGGCTTCGAAAGCACCTACTCGGGACGGTCGCGCCCCGAGATCGTCAAAAGGGCCAAAGCGCTCGGGTACGCCACCGGGGCAGTGTTCCTCGGCACCCGACACCACGCGATCAACATCACTCGCGTACAAAGGCGCGTGCGCGAAGGCGGCCACCACATCGAGGCATCGGAAGTGAAACGGCGCTGGAAGGTGGGCAAACCTGCTCGAGACGTGGGATGCCTTCGACACGATCAGCGTGCTCGACAACTCGAGCACCCACCCAACCGAGATCGCTCGCAAGACCGGCACGCACCTGATGATCAGGACGGACCTCCCACAGTGGGCGCAAGACATGCCGACGCAGACACCACAAAGCGCTCGCGCGCGGACACGTGGATGTTGAAACGCGCGCCCGCTCGACTTCGAGCACCCGGCGACGCCGGATCCGTGCCGAACGCGACCCCCGCACCGTGAACCACGCGGGCCCCCCACGCTCGTCGATCACCGCGGGCGTCCGTCTCGTGTCTACGGTGGCGACCTTTGCCAATGCTTGGCGCCCTCGACGGGGGGCTCGTCGGAAGGAAAGACACCGAGCGAGCGAAGGGGGTGTGTGGGTTGGGTGCCGAAATGATCGACGGTTTCGTCCACAACCCAGAAGCCCTGCGGGGGGGCGTAGAACTGAAGGAGGTGGCAGTAGACCCATCGAAGGTCCTTCATTCCTGTGTGCATGGTGAACACGTTCATGCGGTTGAGCAGCGACCTGGCCTCTTCGACCATGGCGCCGTCGACCGTCTCTATCCCGATGTGGACGACGCCCTTGCCGTTGTCTGGCAGCTGATCAATGGCGTTCGCGAGTCGACTTCTGACGTGGCGGGCTTTAGCGAGGACGGCGGCGGGTGCATCGCAGTACCAGAAGGCGCCTGTGGCAAAGGACAGGTGATCGAGGAAAGTGGCTCCGTCGAATTCCTCGAATTCGCCAGCGACCACGGCAGAGAAGCCGCGGTTGGGGTCCCGTTTGCCGCCAATGAGCTCGTCGAGCTGATCGGAAGGACAACGGACCCAGTAGCGTGCGAGGTGGCGGTTCGCGACGACGTAGTCCATGGGCGATACGCTGACATCCAGCGTGTCGCTGGACACGAGGTGGGTAGGCGGTTGCACGAGATTCAATTTGCCGGGTAGCTGGGCGGCGAGGTAGTCGTCTGGAAGCGTGCTCAGCTCGACGTGGAAGCGGATGTCGAAAACGATGGAGTGACCTCCTCGAACTAGGCGGTCGGAAAGAAGGGACCACATGGCTCGCCACTTGGCACGCTCCTTGCGGATATATTGAGAGTGTTTGTCGAGTCGCTTGCACTCGATGAACCATTCGTCAACGCCGTTCGATGCCCGGAGGTCGGGCGTCCTTTTATTCGGCGATTCATCGAGGAACTCGACGCTATCGAAGCCGTTGATCTTCCACAGCAGAGCGACGAGCAACTCGAAGAGAATGGGATCAGGTTGCTTGGTGTCTTTGGCGAGTAGACGCTCGACGCGTTCGTTGACGCCGTGGATCTCCTTGAGCTCGGCCAGGTGCGTGCCGAGTCGCTTGAGAACCGGCATGATCCGGCATCCTTCGCGCGGCTCGTACTTGAAGGGATTGTTTGTGGCCGCACGTGCCAGATAGAGGTACACCAGCCCATGCGGTCGTCGTCGGGCCAGTCTTGTTGATCGTAGCCGGTCTGACGGAAATCCGACGGTTGGGTGGGGGCGCCGAATAGCCGCTGTTCGATGGGCGATAGGCGGTCGTGCCAGTCCCGCGGATCGGCGAAGCTCAGCAGCCAGTTGAGGGCTTGCTTGATGTGCGGATCATCGTCGGCACCGAATGGAGGCATGTCTGGGCGCATCGTTGGTGAAGCCCTCAAGCGCGGTGCGCGTTGAGTTATCGAAGCGGGTGTCCGCAGGTGTTTTGGCGACGGGTCGCGAAGCCGCGGGAATCGTACAGGGACAGCGTCCGGATTGGGACCGCTTCCCAGGTCTTTCCTTATCTCTGCAATGAGCCTGGCGCCCGGCTCCTTACGCGAGTTCTGTAAGTATATTGCTCGGGCCGATAGTTCAAGAGCAGGCCCGCAGCTCGGCGGCGAGTTCACGGACGCTGATCGCTTCCAGCGTTTCCGAGATCGGGTAGCGGTCATCGCCGGCGTGTACGACGAAGGCACACGCCGGCTGGAGGTCCGCGCAGGCGAGGTGGAAGCCGCGCCCGACCCTGGCGGATAACGAACGCTTGATTTCGATCGCCCAACGCGCGCCGTCGTCGTGCTCAATCACGAGGTCGATCTCGGCGCCGGCGCTCGTGCGGTAGAAGTACGGCGTCGCTCGCGGCGGCAGGACGGATACCAGCGTCTCGATGACGTAGCCTTCCCAGCTCTCTCCGACCACCGGATGCCCGGCGAGCTGCTCCAGCGAGGTGATGCCGAGCAGGGCATGCACCAAGCCGCTGTCACGTACGTAGACCTTGGGCGATTTCACGAGGCGCTTGCCGACGTTGGCGCGCAACGGCGGCAGCCGGCGTACGAGGAGCAGATCTGCCAGAAGGTCGATGTAGCGGGTCACCGATTGCGCGCTCACCTCCAGCGCTCTCGCAAGCACCGAGCCATTCAGCATCGTTCCCTGGCGGTGCGCGAGCATCGTCCACAGCCGATCCAGGGTCGTGGCGGGGACGCGCGGCCCGAACACCGCGACGTCCCGCTCCAGGTAGGTGCGGATGAAATCCCGGCGCAGCGCCAGGCTGTCCTGATCGCTTTCGGCCAGGTAGCTGTCCGGAAAGCCGCCGCGCAGCCACAACCGCTCGCGCGGTGCGCGGACATTGTCCACTTCGAGCGCAGAAAGCGGCGCCATGTCGATGTACGTGATACGTCCGGCCAGCGTTTCGCCCGATTGGCGCAACAAGTCGATCGATGCCGACCCCAGGATGAGGAATCGGCCCTTGCCCTTCCCCCGGCGCCGGCCTCTGTCGATGACGCCGCGCAACGTCCGGAGCAGCTCCGGCATCCGGTGGATCTCGTCGAGAATGACGAGTCGATCCTCCACGTTGTCGAGAAACAACGCGGGCTCGGCAAGCCGGTTACGATCGTCGCGGTCCTCGAGATCGAGATAGAGCGCATCGCGCGATCGCGCGATCTCCAGCGCGAGCGTGGTCTTGCCGACCTGTCGTGGTCCAATCAGCGCCACGGCGGCCTGACGGTTCAGGGCGCGCTCGATATTGGAAGTAATGATTCTTGGAATCATCCTTGATATTTATCCACACTATGGAGAATTTACAAGGAATAGTTGCCTTGATATCGAGCGACTCAACAACCCTACGCCGCAGGTGCGAAGCGCGTGGATCGTGCCCGGCGGATTCAAGGTCTGCACGCACCCGCGCACCCGCGACCGGCTGGCGTCAGAGATCGTATCGACCGAGGCCATAGAGACCCGCGTCCCCTGCGTACAAATCAGCGAAAGCGAGCACTGCCGGAAGTCCGCGTATCAGTGCGCCGGTCGATCGACGCCAAGCGCCAAGCGAACGCAGTGGCTGGCAAACGTGAACAAGGTTGGAAAGGCGGCAGGCGTTCTGTTTGCGTAGAGGAATACCGGCGGTTTCACTATGGTGAACGCAACCGAGCGCGAGCGGGTGGCCCCCCTCGTGGAAGACACGTGTGATTGGGAGGTGACGATGGCGAAGAAATCCGGAAGCAAGCCGAGAACCGCGCCCACAATCTACGTAGAACGGCGAGCAAGGCACGCGCCGGTGCGTGGAAGGGCTTCGAAGCCGCCGTCTATGCGAGCGAAGGGGACAACGTGGGTCTATGCCACTGATCTGTCGTCATCGCCGGATACATGACGTATACACCTCCGCCCCACGCATCTGGAACTACACACCTTGAGGAGCAAGTGCGGCAGAATCATCGAGCGGCCGCTGTTGCGGGGTTTCCTGAACCGCCCGATCGCCGACCACCAGGCTGCGTCCGACCGCGCGTAATGCCGCTTCCACCTTGCTGATGTGAGAGCGGTGGTCCGGATCGCATAGCTTGCGCACCGCGCCTTCGCTCAGACCCAAGCGCTCGGCGAGGACCACTTTGGTGATGCCCTGGCGCCGCATGGCAGTGTACAGAGCCAGCTTGGCGGCAACGATGGTCGGGACAGCAATCAGCGCCTGACCCGCGACCGCGGTGCTCGGAACCGGGATATTCTCCCGGGCCTTCACATACATGCTCAAGGCTGCACCCAGGGCGTCTTCGGCCATGTCCAATGCTTCGGCGCGATCGTCGCCGCCAGTCAGAGCTTCCGGAACATCCGGGAACGAGACGAAGAACCCGCCTTCATCTTCCGGCGTGAGGACACAGGGATAGACGTACTGCATCTCAAAAGTCCTCCTTTCTGATGTCGAGCTGTTTCAACATCGCGTGGAAAAGACCCCGCTTGATTTCGCCGTGCTTCACGATGGCGCGATGGTCACCGACGTATAGCTCGCCGTGGCTGCCCTTTCCGTGACGCCGCTCGAAATGGAACCTCAACCCGGCTCGCTTGGCGTATCGCCTGGCACATCTGATGAACTCCGGTCCATTCATGATAAGCGCGAAAAAGTATGCCAGAGAGCGAATATGAGAAAAAATCGCACTTTAGAGTGTGGTTCAGGTGGTTCAGATGTGCGGCAATTCGATTGTCGATGCACGCGAATTGGTCCTCGGGGCAGTTCCGATTGGGCACACTGCGATGTCGGCTCGCGCGACTGCTCTCGACAGTTCTCCCCTGCGCGCAGGCTTGCCGTCCGCCCCGGCCTACGGCCGATTGATGCGATCGAGCGGGTAGATGGGACGGCGCACGCGCCGATAGCGCAGCACGTCGTTGTCCGAGGTGGTCACCCCGCTGCCGTCCAGGGTGAGGGTCAGCTTCGGCAGATCGCCGAAGCCGGCGCGATAGTGGATGCGCGACTTGAGCAGGATGTAGCGATGATGCTGCGGCTGGATCCCCATCGAGGTGAATACCCCGAGATCCCACGGCTCGTGGTGGTGCGAGACGACCACGATCTGCATGGCGCCGGTGTCGAGGACCGCGCTCGGGCCCATGTCGATTCGCACCCCGGTATACATCGGGCCGTGCACCGTCCAGCGGCCGTCGGTCAGGACCCGGACTGTGCCGGCGACACGCAGGGGCCGGCCGGCCTCGCCGATGCTCGGCATGTCGGTCCGGCCGCCGAGATCGATCTCGACCTTCGACCCCACCCCCGCCTCGCGCATCCTCGCCACCGCTTCGGGGTCCCACACCGCGCCGACGACCACATCTTCCAGCCCCGCTCGCATCACCGCCTCGATGGCGGTCATGACGTCCTGGGTGGCGCCCGAGCCGCAGTTGTCGGCGTGGTCGAGAAGAATGACCGGGCCGCCCTCGAACCCGCGGGCCTCGTCGAGCGCGTCTTCGATGGGCCGGTGCCGGTAGACGAACGCCTCGCGCTCGGCCCAGACCCGTTCGAGTAGCCCATCGCAAATTTCGTCGGCGAGGCGACGGTCGCCGTCGGTCACCACCACCGCCGAGTTGCCGGCGTCCGGCATGTCGGCGAGCGCGAAGCCGCCGAAGGTGGTGGCGGCGAGCACGCCCGGGCGAACCTCTGCTTCGCGGCACATCGCGACGAGCGATCGCATCGGCTCGTCGTCGGTGCCCTGGCACAACGTCTGCGACAGCAGATCGGATCGACCCCAGGAAACCACCGGATCGACACGTCCGTCGACGGCGTCGAGCACAATCCTGCCAACCTGCTCGGCGACCTCGTACATGTCTACGTGCGGGTAGGTCTTGTAGCCGATGATGGCGGTGCAGTTCTCGACCATTGCATCGGTCAGGTTGCAGTGGAGGTCGCAGGTGACCGCGATGGGGAGATCGGGCGCCACCCCACGCACGCGCCGCAGCAGTTCGCCTTCCCCGTCCAGCACGTGCTCGGCCACCATCGCGCCGTGCAAATCGAGCAACGCGACGTCGCAACCGACGGCCACCGCGTCGCATACCAGTCCCGCCATCCGCTCGTAGGCGTCTTCGCGCACCGGACCGGAGGGCATCGCCTCCGCCGCGACCGGGGTCACGATTTCCGCGCCTCGCTCGCGGGCCAGCGCCATGTAGGCGGCGATGGGCATGCGCGTCGCCGAGTACGCGCTCTGCACCGCGTCACCGCGATACGCCCCCCACGCCTCGAACCGTGCCCAATCGGTGACGATCGGCGAGAAGGTGTTGGTCTCGTGCTTCATCATCGCGATGACGATGCGCATCACCGAAACCCCCGCCGAACACCGACGCTAGCGAGGCTTCGCCTCGGACCGACGAGGCATGAGCCGCTCAAGGATCCCAGTCCGATCCTGGAACGGCTTCAGGCCGTCACTCCCACTCGAGCGCGCTCACGTCATTGATGAATGCCGGCCAGCTCGGCCACATTCCGGTGAGGCCCTTCTGCGCGACGCCAAGCTTTGCGAGCTGGAACAGGAATCCGTTCACCGCATCGTCGGCTATCAGCCGCTGCGCGGCTTCTAGCTCGCGGAACTGCTCTTCCTTCGTCTTCGCGGCCACGAATCGATCATGGATCTCGCGAAACGCCGCGCTGTCGTACTGCATGTAGTAACCGGGGTCGGAGTAGATG
>JAKZYK010000071.1:0-2963 GCA_047514485.1 Gammaproteobacteria bacterium | reverse complement strand
ATCGTCACAAGCCAGCACCATCTTGCGTCGCAGGTCGGCGCCCGGATGCTCGAAGCGGGCGGCAACGCGGTCGATGCCGCCGTCGCAACGGGCCTCGCGATCGGCACGGTGGAGCCGTGGATGAGCGGGCTCGGCGGCGGCGGGTTCATGCTCGTCCATGTCGCGGCGGAGCGCCGCACGTATGCGGTGAAGTTCGGTATGCGCGCTCCGGTCGGGATCGACCCCGCCGCGTACCCGCTCGCGGACGGGGTGGATGCGGACCTGTTCGGGTGGCCGGCCGTCGTGGAGGATCGCAACGTGCTCGGTCCGCTCTCGATCGGAGTGCCCGGCTTCGTCGCCGGTCACGCGGCAGCGCTCGAACGGTTCGGGACGCGGTCCTGGCGCGATGCGATCGCCCCGGCGGTCGAGCTCGCGCACCGGGGGATGACCGTCGACTGGTACGCGACGCTGAAGATCGCGAGCGAGGCGGCGTCGCTCTCCCGGTTCGCCGAGACCGCGCGGGTGTATCTCCCGGGTGGGCTCGTTCCCTCACCGGGCTGGGGCGGCCCCGCCCCGGTGATCCGTCTCGGTGCCCTCGGCAAGACGTATGCGCGCCTCCGGGATGCGGGTCCGCGCGAGTTCTACGAGGGCGAGATCGCGCGGATGATCGTTCGTGACTGCAACGACGCGGGCTCGCCGCTTGCGGAAGGCGATCTCGCCGGGTATGGCGCGGGCATCGTCGACGCGGACCGGCACGAGTACCGCAATGCGCTCGTGCACGCCGCGCCCGGGCTCTCGGCCGGACCGACCCTGCGGCACGCGCTCACCCTGCTCGGCGATCGATTCGCCCCGACCGGCGGGAACCCCGATGCCGGCGCCTACCTCGCGTATGCGTCATGCCTGCTCGAAGCCTGGCGTCACCGGCTCGCGACGATGGGGGATGTCGACGATTCGCCGGCCCCGGGCTGCACCACGCACCTCAGCGTCGCGGACAAGGACGGCAACGTGGTTGCGCTGACACAGACCCTGCTCTCCATATTCGGATCGAGGGTCGTGCTGCCGGGCACAGGGATCCTGATGAACAACGGGATGATGTGGTTCGACCCGCGTCCGGGGCGGCCCAACTCGATCGCTCCCGGCAAGTGGCCGCTGTCGAACATGTGCCCGACCATCGTGGAGCGCGCGGACGGGCTGAGATTTGCGGCGGGAGCGTCGGGCGGGCGGCGCATCATGCCTGCCGTATTCCAGCTCGTGTCGTTTCTGGTCGACTACGCGATGTCCATGGACGACGCCATGCACACGCCGCGCATCGACGCGAGCGGTGCGGACCTGGTCACCGCGGACCGCGCGCTTGCGCCGGATGTGGTCGATGCGCTGACCGAGCGTCACGAGGTGCAGGTGGCCCAGCACGGGGTCTATCCGTCCTTCTACGCCAACCCGAATCTCGCCGGCTACGAGAGCTCCAGCGGCATGACGGTGGGTGCCGCGTGCGTGACCTCGCCCTGGGCTCGTGCAGTCGGTGCGGCGTGACGGCACGTCGAATCGAGATCGCGCGGCCAGAGTGGTCCGGACTGCAAGTGGCCCGGACTGCAAGTGGCCCGGACTGCGAGTGGCCCGGACTGCGTTGCGAACGGATCCTGCAGCCGAGGCAGGCGGGTGACGATCGCACGCTCCGGAGCGCAGCGCCGCGACGCATCAATGCGCCGGAGACAGGTGTTGCTTCGAAGCCTCCTGCCGCCCGGCGAAGATTCGAGGCCGTCCGGGTGCCTGAAGGTGCGAAGGAATTACCCTGATTGACCCTGTGCGGCGGCCCACAAGAGCCGCTGAACCCGATACGCCGCATCCGGGTCGAGCCTTCCTACCGCCGGCACCAATTCGTTCGCAGCGCGAAGCTCCCCGGAACGGACAAGCAGTGTGGCCGTGCCTTCGAGCGCATACGCGGCCTCGGACCAGCGTCGCATCGTCCACAGCACATTGCCCATTTCGCCCCATACGACGTAGTTGTCCGGCTGGAGACGCGCCGTGGCGCGGTATTGGGCGAGTGCATCTGCGAACCGTCCTTCCCACGCCGCGCGACGAGCCGCGTTGATCTGGTCCGCAACGGCGTTGGCGTCTGCTGCCGACACGCCCGATCGGGCCGATGGCGGAGGGCGGGATAGCGGTTGCTCGATCCACGGGTGCGGCCGATCCGCGGCAGGTAGGGCGCCCGGGCTACCCGCGCGTTCCCGGGCGCTTCCTGCAGCGGAATCCCGCGGGGCGATCAGGCTGCCTGCTACCGACCCGGCTTCGGTGGCCCCTCCAGAGGTCGTGGCGTCGACGCCCGCAACGCCGTCCGCCGGAGCCAGAGCGACGCGCGAACCCTCGCCGGTCGCATCAGGCGGCGTCGGTGTTCCAGCCGCAGGGACCGGCGGGGCTCCGGAAGAAGAAGGCACCGAGGCTGTCGCGGTTCCGGTGTGCTCCGAGACGCCTCGGGACGCGGAGCTGCCGACTTCGGTGTCCGGACTCGGTGGTGCGGCCGAGCCTTGATTCGCCGGCGCCGCAGAGGAAGGCACCGTCGTGGCCGCGGCAAGGGCTGATTCGCTTGCGCTGGTTCCAGACTCCTCCGTCTTCTCGCCGGACACGCCGGCCGTCGTCTCCGTCGTCTCCGACATCGCCGCCGTCTCCGTCGCTGCCGGACGCGGTGCGCCGAGGATCCATACCGCTGCTGCCCACAGTACAAGGCTCAGGGCGAGAATCTGGATACCGGAGAGTCGAGTCATGGCGTCGTGTTCTTGCGGCTGGCCCGAATGCCGGCGCTCATGATAGCCCGATCACGATTGTTTCACGCTAACGCTCCAGGGCTGGGCAGGGACATTTCACGCTGGCCGGATTGTAGGTCGGATTAGCGCAGCGTAATCCGACATCACATGCGACGCGCACTTCCTGGGCCAGAAACGTCGGATTACGCTGCGCTAATCCGACCTACGGACTGCCGGAGCATCGAT
>JAKZYK010000070.1:0-3432 GCA_047514485.1 Gammaproteobacteria bacterium | reverse complement strand
GGCCTGCCCTGTGCCGCCGCGATGGGGGTCAGGGTGCCGTCGACGACGCGGGTCCGATCGGTGCTGAGCGTGACCGAGAGATCGCGCTCGGTCAGCGGCTCGCCGGTGTCGAGCACGCGGTCGATGGCCTCGAGCAGCTCGCCCCCGGTGACCAGCTCCGAGAGCCGCGCGCCGCGTGCGGTCTGCACGCTGGTGTCGAGCAGTGCCTCCGCAGCGGAGTTCATCTGCTCGATCACCGAGCCCGCCTCGAGCACCAGCACCGCGGTCGTAAGGTGATCGAGCAGTCCGGGATTTTCAAATGGCGCGTATCGTTGCAAGAGTCTCCGGCCGGCGGCTTCTCGCCGCCGGCCGGTCCTTACCCGTGGATCCTTCGACGATCGGGGCCGTCAGAGGCTGTAGTACATGTCGAACTCGACCGGATGAGTGGTCATCAGGAAGCGGGTGACCTCTTCCTCCTTGAGCTCGATGTACGCGTCGATGAAATCGTCGCTGAACACCCCGCCCGCCTTGAGAAAGTCGCGATCCCCGTCGAGCGCTTCCAGAGCCTGCTCGAGCGTGTTGCACACGGTCTTGATGTTGGCCTCTTCCTCTGGCGGGAGATCGTAGAGATCCTTGTCCATCGGCGCGCCCGGATCGATCCGGTTCTGGATACCGTCGAGCCCGGCGAGCAGCAACGCCGCGAACATCAGGTACGGATTGCCGCTCGAGTCGGGGAACCGCACCTCGACGCGGCGGGCCGCGGCGCTGCTGTGCGGGATCCGCACCGATGCGGAGCGATTGCGTCCCGAGTACGCGAGCAGGGTCGGCGCCTCGAACCCCTTGACCAACCGCTTGTAGCTGTTGGTGCCCGAGTTCGTGAACGCGTTGAGGGCGCGCGCATGCTTGAAGGTGCCGCCGATGTACCAGAGCGCCTCCTGCGAGAGCCCGGCGTACTTGTTGCCGCCGAAGAAGTTCTTGCCGCCCTTCGAAAGTGACTGGTGGCAGTGCATGCCGCTGCCGTTGTCGCCGACGAGCGGCTTCGGCATGAACGTCGCCGTCTTGCCGTACGCATGCGCCACGTTGTGCACGCAGTACTTGAGAATCTGGATCTCGTCGGCCTTGCGGATGAGGCTCGCGAACCGGGTGCCGATCTCGCACTGCCCGGCGGTGGCGACCTCGTGGTGATGAACCTCGACGGTGAGCCCCATCTCCTCCATCGCGAGGCACATCGCGGCGCGGAGATCGGAGAGCGAGTCGACCGGCGGGACCGGGAAGTAGCCGCCCTTCACGCCGGGGCGGTGACCCATGTTTCCGTCCTCGAACTCGATGCCCTTGCTCCAGTCGGCTTCCTCGGAGCGGATGCGGTAGGAGGCGCCCGCCATGTCGGCGTTCCAGGTCACCGAGTCGAAGACGAAGAACTCGGGCTCGGGGCCGAAGAGGACATCGTCGGCGATCCCGGTCGACTGCATGTAGGCCATCGCGCGCCCGGCGAGCGAGCGCGGGCACCGCTCGTAGCCGGTCATCGTCAACGGTTCCAGCACGTCACATCGCAAGATCAGGGTCGTCTCGTCGGAGAACGGATCGAGGATGGCGCTATCGGTATCGGGCATGAGCACCATGTCCGATTCCTGGATGCCCTTCCAGCCGGAGATCGACGAGCCGTCGAACATCTTGCCGTCTTCGAACAGCTCCGCGTCCACGATCTTCGCCGGAAGACTGATGTGCTGCTCCTTGCCCAGAGTATCGGTGAAGCGCAAATCGACGAACTTCACCTCGTTTTCGCTGATCGTCTTGATTACGTCATCGGCAGACATTTCCTGGATTCTCCTGTGATCGAGTGGGTCCACGATTCCGCCGCGACGTACGGCGGGAATCGCCTGGCACTGCAAATTTTGCGCCAGAGACCGGCGCCGGGGATTGTACAGAGAAACGAGGCGCCATCCCGCGCCGCGCGCGCCAGAATAGTGCATCGAGTTGGTGAGACGATTCAAGTTGGTGCATCAACCGAACAGCACTCGCACGTCGCTGACGTCCGGATTGTCATCCGCCGCTCGTTCGAATCGATGTCGGAGCGACTTCAGGGCATCGTGATCAAGCGCAAGGTCGAGCGGCAGCTCGACCTCGACCTGAATGCGGCCATCGAGATAGTGCAGCGTGATCCGGCGGATTGCCTCCGCCTCCGGGAGATCGGACCACGCTGCGCGCAGCTTCGCCTCGATCTCGCCGCGCAGCCCCAGGTGACGCCCCTGCGCGACCTCCTCGTCGTCCTCCGGATCGATGTGGACCGTCACGTCCTCGATGTCGCGGAACTGCCCGATGAGCTCGGCCCGGGCGGTCTCGCTGATCTGGTGCCCTTCCGACACGCTGAGCTTCGAATCATCGAGCAGGATGTGCACGTCGACGAGGGATTTCGGCCCCATCTGGCGCGTGCGCAGCATGTGCAGATCGCGCACTCCGTCGACCTTCATCAGCGCACCGCGGATCGCCTCGACCTGATCGGGCTCGAGCCCGGTGTCGATCAGCTCCTCTACGCTTTGACGGGCGAGGCGATAGCCCATCTTGCCGATCATCCCGGACACGGCCACCGCGGCAAGTGCGTCGAGATAGCCGAGTCCGAGCAGCGAGCCGCCGACCCCGACGATGACGACGACCGATGACGCCGCGTCACTGCGTGCGTGCCACGCGTTCGCTTCGAGGAGCTTGGAGCGAAAGCGGCGCGCAGCGCGCATGGTGTAGTGGTAGACGGCTTCTTTGAAGGCGACCGAGACCGCTGCGATGGCCATCGCCCACCACGCCGGGATCTGGATCTCCTCGGGATGAAACAGTCTCCAGAGCGAATCGAACGCGATCCCGGCGCCGATGAGGATCAACACCACGCCGAGCCCAACGGTGGCTGCGGTCTCGATGCGCTCGTGCCCGTAGGGGTGATCGGCATCGGGCTTGGCGCGCGCGAGCTTCGCCGCGAGCAGAACGAGCAGGTCGGTGACGAGATCGGATATCGAATGCACGCCGTCGGCAACCAGCGACTGCGACTGCGCGGCCAGCCCGCCTCCGACCTTCGCGAGGGCCAGGATCAGATCGACACCCGCCCCGACGAGGGTGACCCGGCGGATGATCGCGTAGCGCTGGGGTGCGGCGTCGCGCAACTGCGCAATGAGCACCCGCCCGGTGCTCGCCGACTCAGCCGGATCAGCCATCGTCGTCGCCCGGTCCCGCCCGGATCGTGATCCTGATCTCGTCCGCGCCGTCGTCTTCGACGACCTCCAGCACCTCATGACCGTGCACGCGGCACCACGCCGGCACATCGCTCATCGCGCCCGGGTCCGTGCACCGCACCTCGATCTCATCGCCCGGATCGAGCGACTCCATCGCGCCCTGCACGCGGATCACCGGCATCGGACAAAGGAGATTCCGTGCATCCAGTATGTGTCGTCGCGTCATGGGAGGCTCCGG
>JAKZYK010000069.1:0-12303 GCA_047514485.1 Gammaproteobacteria bacterium | reverse complement strand
AGGCAGGCGGCGAAGCGAATGCACCAGCGCATGCGGCCCCCGGCTCGGAAGATTTTGATGGGTGGTGAATCTTCAAGCACCACTCTACCATCACATTGCATGGTAGTTGAAAAGCACCCCGCCAAGAACTTCAGTTAAATCACCACCACGACACGATGACGTGCACGTCAGGCCACGCGGCATGAAAGAACCCTGGCGCTGCGCTCGCCGGGGAGCGAGCCGTATCCTGGCGCTTGGTTTCGCGATCGGGCTGTCATGGCCGCCCGGAGCGTTCGCCGCTGGCGAGGACTGCGTGCCCGATGAGCCGTCCGGCTACCGCATGTCCGATTTCCGCGTTCCGGTGCCCTGCACCCTGGCCGGCGCGGCGGTGGTGTCCACCGAGGTGTTGCGGCTGCGGATCGAACGCGAGTCGCCGCTGCTCATCGACGTGCTTCCCTCGCCGCGGCGGCCGGAGGGTCTGCCGGAGGGCACGCCGTGGCTGCCCCCGGCGCGGCACAGCATTCCGGGTACGATGTGGCTGCCGAATACCGGCTTCGGCGAGCTTCCGGTCGAGGAGGAGCGCTACCTGCGCTCGAATCTCGAACGCCTGACGAACGGCGACCGGTCGCGCCGCATCGTCTTCTACTGTCTGGCGGACTGCTGGATGTCATGGAACGCGGCGCGCCGGGCGGTGGCCTGGGGCTACACGTCGGTGATCTGGTATCCCCACGGAACCGATGGCTGGGAGGCGGCGGGCCTGCCGCTGGCCGAGGCGTTTCCGGTGCCGAGGACCCCTGGGCAGTAGTCCCTCGCCGGAGCGGCATCTTCGCTTCGCGAGCCGGCGAGGGACCCGGAGCTAACGGCGCAGGGCCAGCCGATCCACGAGAATATTGTCCAGCATATAGGTTGTTGCCCGCCGCCAGGAGCGCTCGGTGTTGCCGCGCAGATCCACAAAGGCATGAGCGACCGGAGCGCCGCTCTCGACGTCGATCACCGTGACGTTGAGGTTGAGGATCAGGTAGCTGACGAACTGGATCCATCCGACCGCTACCCAGTCGGCTCCGAGATCGCGTGCGATGTCGCGCTCGCAGCCGTTGCACGCGTGGAGATACTGCCCGGGGTCCGCCGCGTGGATGGCGGCCTTGGTCTGCGCGGCGGGGACGGGATCGTAGCCTTCCACGCGTAGTCGATCCCGGATGAGATCCGCGATTATGTCGAGACGCTGGCGCTCCTCGGGCATGATGCGGTGGGCATTGGGGAGGTAATCCGCCTTCAAGAGCTCGATGTCGAGCACTGCGACCCGTTTCGTCGACTCGGCAGACTGCGCGGCCGGTGCCGGCAGGGCGAGCAGGGCCACGGCCAGCAGCGCTCGCCCAGGCCGTCCGAGCTTGGCGAACAGGACCGCGCTCCGCCCTACCATCCCACGGATGGGAGAACGGTCCGGCGGCTCGGATGCGGGGAACTCGGCGGGCCGGGCCGCGCCCCGCTGTATCATTCCACGAGCGGTTTGGCGGCCCGGCGGCTCAGATGCGGGGAACTCGGCGGGCAGGGCTGCGCTGTGCCGTGCCATCGGCCCCGGCTCACCAGCGCCCTGACAACGGCGCGAGCGTCCGTTACCATCCGCCCAACTCTCGTTCCAAATGGTTGTCATGTCATGAAAAAGTCGCTGTTTGCGTTGGCGTTCGCCGCATTGTCCTCATTTTCCTATGGAGGCAGCGCGGTGGCGAACGACTTCCCGACCCAGGCCCGCGTGGAGTTCGTGTTCAGTTGCATGGGCGAGCGCGGGGGCCAAAGCTACAATACGCTCTATCCGTGTGTATGCATCATCGACAGCATCGCGTCCCGGATGTCGTATCGGGACTACACCGCGGCCGAGACGCTGAGCTTTCTCTACAGTACCCCAGGGGAGAAGGGAGGCATATTCCGCGATGCGGCCCCTCAATCGAGAAAGCGCATCAAGAACTTGCAAGCTGTGCGCCGGGAGGCCGAGGCGGCGTGTTTCGTCTCTGGGGTCGCGAGCCACTCGGCGCAGTGACTTACAGCCCGGCTCGTGGTCCGGCGCCTTCGGCGGTGAGGGGGCTCGGCGTTCCGGCCTCCAGAATTATTTTCACGCTGGCTGCCCCCCCGTACCCGCGCGCGCCGCCGTGCCCTCATCCGCACCATATCCTGTCAAGCGCGCACCTTTTACGTTGCTGAGCGGACCCGACTCGCCCAATACCATCTTCCCGACCTCCGGAGCGCGTCCGGAACCCCGTAGCGTGAAATAATCCTGCCGGCCTCTCTCGCCCATTTGGATCTCGCTCGCGCCTATGTTTAGATTCTCCGTGGAGGTGTATCCTCCACACATGCTGTGACGCTTGCCGAGTCGTCCGCCCGGTCACCTTATCAGGTGATTGGTGTATTGGGGACGAGAGACGGGAGCGGCTGTCCAGTGGTCAGTGAGGATGCGCTAACCAGACGTCCTGTTTACGCATTACCTAATAACCTGAAGCCGAAAATGGAGAAGAATCATGAGCATCCGAAGATTATTGCCGCTCATTGCTTCCATTGCGTTGGGGGCGGCCGTCGCGGTACCGGGCGTCGTCTCGGCCAACGACGACGTGATGGCGCTTACGAAGAATCCCAACAACTGGGCGATGTGGGGAAGGACCTACGACGGGACCCGCTACAGCCCGCTCGCGCAGATCAACAACAGCAACGTCGGCGACCTGCAAGTCGCATGGACCTTCTCTACCGGCGTGCTGCGCGGGCACGAAGGCGGGCCGCTGGTGATCGGCGACACCATGTGGATCCACACGCCGTTCCCCAACAAGGTGTTCTCGATCAACTTGGCCGATCAGACCATCAACTGGAGCTACGTACCGAAGCAGGACGGAGCCGCCACCATACCGGTGATGTGCTGCGACACCGTGTACCGCGGGTTGGCCTACGCCGAGGGCAAGATCTTCCTGCAGCAGGCGGATACCACCCTGGTCGCGCTCGACGCGAAGACCGGCAAGGTCATCTGGAAGACGGTCAACGGCGACCCGGCTGCCGGCTCGACCAACACCAATGCTCCCATCGTCATCCACGACATGGTGTATACCGGGATTAGCGGCGGCGAGTTCGGTGTTCGCGGATTCCTCGCTGCCTACAACATCAACGACGGCAGCCTGGTGTGGAAGGGCTACAGCACCGGCCCCGACGACGAGATGCTGATCGATCCCGAGAACACCATGGAGATGCTCAAGCCCGTCGGCAAGGACTCGAGCCTCAATACCTGGAAGGGTGATCAATGGAAGATCGGCGGGGGCACGACCTGGGGCTGGTACACCTACGATCCGGAGCTGAATCTCATCTATTACGGCACCGGCAACCCCAGCACCTGGAACCCGGTAGTGCGTCCGGGCGACAACAAGTGGTCGATGACCCTCTTCGCGCGCGACGCGAACACCGGCATGGCCCGCTGGGTCTACCAGATGACGCCGCACGACGAGTGGGACTACGACGGCATCAACGAGAACATCCTGGCCGACATCGAGGTCAACGGCGAGATGCGCAAGGTGCTCGTGCACTTCGACCGTAACGGGTTCGGCTACACCCTGGATCGGGTGACCGGTGAGCTGCTGGTGGCGGAGAAGTACGACCCGGCAGTGAACTGGGCGACCCACGTCGACATGGAGACCGGTCGGCCGCAGGTGGTGGCGCAGTACAGCACCGACCAGCAGGGAACGGACGTCAACACTCAGAACGTGTGTCCCGCCGCCCTTGGCAGCAAGGACCAGCAGCCCGCCGCGTTCTCGCCGCGTACCGGCCTGTTCTACGTGCCCACCAACCACGTGTGCATGGACTACGAGCCGTTCCTGGTCGAGTACGTCGCCGGACAGCCCTACGTCGGCGCCACGCTGAGCATGTTCCCGGCCGGGCGCGTGATGATGGACGGCACCGACAACCTCGGCAACTTCATCGCCTGGGACGCGGCGAAGGGCGAGATCGTCTGGTCGCTGCCCGAGCAGTTCTCGGTGTGGAGCGGCGCGCTGGCGACCGGTGGCGACGTGGTGTTCTACGGCACCCTGGACGGGCGCCTCAAGGCGGTGGATGCCAACACCGGGGCGGAGCTGTACAGCTTCAAGACCCCGTCCGGCATCATCGGCAACGTGAACACCTGGACCCACGACGGCAAGCAATATATCGGTATTCTTTCCGGAATCGGCGGCTGGGCCGGCATCGGCATGGCCGCGGGCCTGGAAGGCGACACCGATGGTCTGGGAGCCGTGGGCGCCTACAAGGGCCTCAACAAGCACACCCAGCTCGGCGGCGTGTTGACCATCTTCGCCTTGCCGGGTTGAACGCTTGACGGGTGATCGGCGGTCGCTCGACTGCCGATCACCGGATGCGCTCGTTTATACCGGCTGCGGCTATCATGCCGCGGCCGGTTTCGTATCCGAGGCGGGTCCGGAGTGCAGAGCTCCGATGTGGACTACCCGGATGTCCGCGTTTCCCATAACGTCGATCGAAGAGGAGCTCCCAAAGTGCATCCGTACTTTCGCGTAAGCTTCGCGAGGCTGGTCAAGGCAACTGTGATCGGCAGCCTCGCCGGATTCGCAACGCCCTGCGCCCTGGCCGGAGACCCGCCGCCGTACGAAGACCACATCCGGTGCGAGACGGCGGACAACGCGAAGACCTGCAAGATCGATCTCTGGCTGACGCGCGGCTACCGGGCGTTCAGCCAGTGTCAGGTCTGTCACGGCCTCGACGGCAACGGCAGCACCATCGGGCCGAGCCTCCTGGACAAGATGCGCGAGATCGACCGCGCGCGATTCATGGAGGTCGTCACCAACGGCTACCAGGGGCAGATCGGGGTCATGCCCCCCTGGAAGGAGAACCCCAACGTCATGAAGTACGTCGACCAGCTCTACGCCTATCTCGCGGCGCGCGCGGACGGGACGCTCCCGCCGGGCAAGCTCAAGCGCTACGACCGATGAGAGGCCCCGGGCGGTTGGAGAAATCCGGGGTGATTGCGGCAAGACGGATCGGGGTCGCGCTCGCGGCGGTGGCCGCCATCGCGGTGACCGGCAGTGCCGCCGGCGCGGAGCGGACCGCGTTCAAGGTCTGCGCCGACCCCCACTACCTCCCGTGGTCCAACGAGCGGGGCGAGGGGTACGAGAACCGGATCGCGTCGCTCCTGGCCGGCGTACTCGAGCTGCCGGTCGAATACACCTGGTTTCCGCAACGGATGGGATTCATCCGCAACACCCTCAGAGCCCGGGGACACGACGGCGAATACAAGTGCGATGTCGTCATGGGGCTTCCCGCAGGCTACGAGCTGGCGATTACCACGAAGCCCTACTACCGCTCGACCTACGCACTGGTCCATATCAAGGGACGCGGGCTGGACGATGTCCAGTCGGCCGCGGATCTGCTGGCGCTCGATTCGGCCCGACGCGACAAGCTCCGATTCGGCCTCGCGGAGCGCAATCCGGGCACCCTGTGGCTGGCGAAGCACGGCATGCTCGATCGCATCGAGATCGCGTACGCATCACAGCACGGGAATCCGAAGGTGCGCCCCGGTCAGCTCGAACAGGAAGACCTTCTCGCGGGCAAGATCGACGTGACCATCATGTGGGGGCCGATTGCAGGCTACTTCGCCCGCAGCAACCCCGATGTCCCGGTCGTGGTCATTCCGATGGCCTCGGAGCCTGGTGTTCGGATGCACTTCGGGATCTCCGCCGGTGTGCGTTTCGGGCAGAAGGCGCAGAAAGAGGAGCTCCAGAAGCTGCTCGATGAGAATGCGCAGGCGATCGAAGCCATCCTGCGCGAGCACGGCGTGCCACTGGTGGACGCGGGCGGCGCCCTGCTCTGACGGCCCCGAGTTACTCGCTCGTCTTCATGAATGGCCCTCGTTCAGCGCTTGTCGCGCTTGCCCTCTCGCTCCCGCGATCAGGTGAGCCGTTCGTGGATGTCACGAGTGAGAGACGGATCGGCGGGGGCTGTGAGCGGTAGCGTCGGGTAAGCCGTTACGCCGACGCCTCACCGGAATGACGTAGCTTCCCGCCACCAGCAGCGCGGCGACGGCGGCGAGCAGTGGCCGGAGATCGGCCGGCGACGTGCGTTCGGTTGCGAAATCGGCATGTTGGAGCGCCGCTCTCAGATCGCCGGTGCCCTCTACGCGACGGTATTGAAGCTGGAGCCCGCGGGCGAGCGAGCGGAGATACTCTTCTCGTAGCGCCGACAGATGCTCCGTGCCCGTCGCAATGCGGGCTTGTACGTCGGCGTCGTCGCTCCCCGCGAAGCTCTCCGAGACACTGGTGTTGCGCCCGAGGGTGAAGGTGTCGACCTGCATGACGTCCTCCGCACCCCAGTAACCCAGGCTCCTGCCCCGCGGATCGAGCTTCGGGATGGGCGCTGGCGAGAGTCCGCCTACGCCGGCGAGCACTCCCCGAACCTCGCCGGGCCCGCCCGCAAACCTCGGCCGCAGCTCGGAGTGAAGGGGAGGCGCCTCGTGACCGTCGGTGAGGAAGACGAGGACGGTCCGCGGACCGAGCGCCTTCGCGACCGCGAGCCCCGAGTGCACCCCCTTGGCAATCTCGCTACGCGCCGCCCACGCCATGCGCCAGTCCACCGCGCGCACCGTCGTCGAGATGTCGCCGTAGTTCGCGCACACTTCAACTGGTGCGAGCAGGAGAAAGGTCCGATGACCGGTGAACAGGCCCAGCCCGAGCTCGGAGCCGCACGGGAGCGCGGACGCCGCATCGAGCACCGCCGCCTTGGCGTGCTCGAGCCGTGTGAGGGTGTCGTGCGCGGGCGTTGCGTCCTCGACGTTCATGCTCTGGCTGATGTCGAACACGACGAGGTGGCGATACACGGCAGAGGGCATCGGGAGCTCCGGCCGCCACAGCGCCATCGCTATCAGCCCCATCGCCAGCGCCAGCATCGCGAGCCGGGCATCGAAGGGGAGGGTGCGGCGCCGGCGGATCTCTCTCGGACTCATGGGAGGCCCTCGTAGGACCGGCTCGCCTGTGGCGCCTGCGGGCTGCGCTCCGGATTAAATTCGTCTTCGAAGTCGACCGCGCCGATGTCGGGAAGCATCTCCAGCGCCCGCGACAGGTTGTAGCGGGCGTCCCAGTGATGGGAGTCGCGCGCAAGGATCTCGCGGTAGTTCTGCTTGGCGAGCTCGACCAGCGACATCGCGGGCTGGATCTCGTCCTTCCGTTCGAGCTCCACCGCCCGTTCGAGGTAGAGGTTCCCGAGATTGAAGCGTTGCACCGAGCGCAGGTCCGGCTCCGCGTCCGGCGCGACGGTGCCGTAGGCGGCGAGCGCCTCTTCGAGCCGGCCGCCGGTGTGCAGCCGGTAGGCGCGGGCGAGCCTGCCGCGCGCGGTGTCGCGCTCCGCGACGAGAGCGAGCTCGCCCCGGGCCAGCATCGCGTTGACCCGCCTCTGATCGAGCAGCCCGTACAGATCGACGGCGAAGACCACGAGGACCGGCATGAGTGCATAGAGGGGCCACCACACACGCCGCCCGGCGGCGTGGGGGGCATGCCATCTGGTCGAAGCAGCGGGTGTGACGGATCGCGAAGACTCCGGCACTCTTGGAGCGCGCCATCCGACCGGGGCCGGGCCGGATCCGGTGCGGCCGGACCGCGTGTGCTCGTCTTCCCGCCCTACCACGAAGAACGCTCCAGAAGCTTCGCCACGACCAGCAACGAGAGACCTGCCAGCGCCACCGCGAGGCACGCGGTCGACAGGTCGCGCCTCCCGACTGTCTCCCGATAGCGTACCGGGAGGTTCTGCAGGCGGTTCACGTCGGCGATCGCCTGCGTCAGATCATCCGGGCTCTCGGCGGTGTAGGCCCGATACGAAGCGCCCATCCGGAAAAAGAACTCGTGCAGAGCGCGTTCGGGCGTCATCGCTACCGCGCCGGCGGCGGCGCCCGAATCGCCCGAATCGCCTGAGCTGAAAATCACGGGCCCGTACGCGGATCGAATGTAGATCCAGTACAGCGATACCCGCAGCCGCCGCATCAGATGGGCGATGCGCAGCCTCTCGGTCTGGCCGATTTCTCCGGCGCCGTCGGAGACCAGTACCACGATCCGGGCGCCCGTGTACGGCTGGTCTTCGAAGTAATCGAGCGCCTGCTCCAGCCCGGAGCCGATGTCGGTCTCCGCGAGACCGCGCCCCACGTTGCCGGCCGCGATCGATGCATGCACCACGTCGTGATGGTCGGTGAGCCGCAGCACCGGTATCGGGAACGTGCTGAACACGACCATCCCGAACAGGTCGTTGTGCCGCTCGGCGACGAATTCGGAGAGAAGCTCGCGCGCCACCTCACCCTTGGACCGGTGCTTGCCCTGCGCCGCGGGATCGACGGCCCCTTTGATCGCGAAGGGCCGGTCCATGCTGGTGCTGCGATCGACCAGCAGCACCATGTGCGCCCCGCGTCCGATCCGTTCGACCTCGTACGCGGGCCGGTGCAGACCGCTCGCGGCGAGCACCAGCGATACGATGGTGAGTACTCCGCTCACGCGCAGCGCATGCTCGATCCAGGTCGAGGCCGGGTCCTTGGGGATCAGTCCGATCCAGGAATACGAGATCGCTGCCACTCGCGGCCGCAGCAAGGGCAGCACCGCAAGCGGGAGCAGGGCGAGCGCCCACCCGTGCATCACCCCGAGCGTGATTCCGAGAATGTTCACCGGCGTCGCTCCAACTCACGGCACGCCCGGCACAGAGCGCGCAGGCGATCGAGGCTCTGCCCGCCGGACGGCGGGCCTTCACCGCTTCCGTAAAACAGCGCTCCCGACTCCGCGAAGAGCGCCTCAATCGGCGCCCGCTGCGGCTCGAACCGCGGATGTTCGATGAAGAAGCGCGTGAGATCGTGCTCGAACACCGCGCGTCCGGCGGTGGCGTTGAACGCCGTGTGCACCTCGACCAGTGCGTCTGCATATGTGCCGGGGGTCTGCGCATTCCTCATCCGGCGCTCGACGTGGCGGCACGCATGGTCGAAGGGTCCGGGACCGAACCACCCGAACCGCCCTTGCAGATGGCGTTTGGCGGCCAGCACGATCAATCCAACCGCGAGGAGCCCGAGCGCGGCGACCCGGACGGTGCGCGCGGTGGTCGGGATGGGCGCCGGAGGCAAGGCCGGGCGGAGATCGGGGAGGCTCCCGGGACGGCGCTCTTCGGGCTTCACGATCGGCCCGATGGTGAAGCCCCAGGCCGGGATCACCACCGGGAAGTCGCCCTCGGGGCCGACGATACGCAGGCTCACAGGAGGAGTACCGGCGCCGGCCACGTTCCGAGCAGCGTTCACCACCTGGTAGCGGAGCCGGATGATGTGACGGGACGTGCCGTTCCGGGGCTTGCCATCGAGCACGGCCTCGTTGAGCGACAGCCAGCGGCTGATGCGCCCCGGCTCGGGGATGGAGGCGGGGTCGAGCTCGAATCCGGGGCCGAGCGCGAGCGATACCCGGTGCTCGATCCGGTCGCCGATGACGTAGCCGAACGGCCTCGGAGTCGTCACCGTGAGCTCCTCGACCGATGCCTGCACCGGCAGCGAGACGCCCGCGATCACCGCGAGCAGCACGACCGCCAAGCAATGCCGCATGCTCTAGATCGTGGTGTGCCGGGCTCTGACGGTGCGCTCGATCGCCGAGGCGATCAGGCGGTCCAACCCCAGACGATCGCGCAGTATCTGCAGAAGCCGCAGCTCTTCCTGTTGGAGGCGCAGGTCGGCCGCGGCGATTTCACAGGCCAGGGCATAGGCGGTTTCCGTGAGGTTCGACGGCAGCGAGCCGACCACCACGTCCAGGAACCGATCCAGGCCGCCCTCGCGGCCCAATTGAGCGGCGCACTCCTCCGTGCTGGGAACCAGATCCCGTTCGTCGAAATCGGCGAACACCGGCAGGTTCCGGACTTGGTCGCCGATGCGTTTCAGCTCGCGGTCGGTCATCTCCCTGTCCGCCGCCGCCATTACCACCATGATGTAGATCAGCGCCTTTTGCGGGCTCAGTATTTCGTCGCTCATCGATCGCTCCAGAGAAAACCGTGCGGACCATAGGGGAGCGCCGTGCTGCCTGCAAGCCCGCCGTCAGGCCAAGGCGTCGGACAGGAATCCGCGGGTATGGAGGAGCGCATCGGCAAGCTTGACCGCTAAGGCGATTCAGGAAGAGCCTGAGATCCCTTGTCAGAAAAAGGCGACGGGAAGAACCAGTCGTTGACCCGATCGATCTCGAAGCGGTCGGTGAGCCGGAGCGGCTCGGTTCCGTGCGCCAGAAAGCAGTTGGAGAGCGCCTCCCGGTGCTGCTCGGCCTGCGCCCGGAGCCGGCGCCGCAAGGCGGGGCGCATCAACAGCGTGCGTTCCTCCCCGGTCTCCGGGTCCGACACCCGCGCGAGTCCGAACGCGGGCGCCGGATCGGATTCACTGCTGTCCGCGAGCACCACCGGCACCAGTCGATGGCGCGCGAGTCCCGCGAGCAGCGTCTCGAGCAGGGCGAAGGGGAAATGGAAATCCGAGATCAGGAATACCAGCGACCGCTGGCCTCTGATCATCGGCAATGCCTCCAGCAGACCCGCCGACCCACGCCCACTCGGAGTGAATGCACGCAGGCGGGCTGCGATGTCGAGGAAGGCGCCGGACACGCGCGTCGGCGGCAGCACGAATTCCTCGCGCACGCGTTCGTCGCAGCCGATGAACGCGAACGCGTCCCCGGCGCGGCCGGCGGAGTACCCCAGCGCCGCGGTGAAGTCGGCCAGGGTCTCGATCCGGTCGCCTCGCCCCCGGAATCCGAGCGAGGCAGAGAGATCCGCGAGTACGTAGACCCGCACCGAGGCGCGCTGGCGGTACCGCCGCACGAGCAGCCGCCGGAGCGGATCCCGCATGCTCGCCAGCAGATCCAGTCGGCGCGGGTCGCGGCTGTCGAGCAGCGTCCCGTGGAACAGCGGCTCCAGACCGCCCCCGTACTCCGTCCCCGGGTGCATGCCCGGACGGATGCCTCGCACCCGGCGGTCGAGCCGGTAACCGATCTCGATCGGAGTCGAAGGCGCGAGCGTATCGCGGGTCTCGCTCACGGCGACGCGACGGTCTCCAGGATCCTCGCCATGAGCTGCGCCGCGATCTCGGACCGGCGCATCTCGTAGATTGGACTGAAGAAGATCCGGTGCGCGACGACCGTCCCGAACACCGCGTGAAGATCGCCGGGGACGACCTCGGAGCGTCCCGCCAGCCACGCCGTGACCCGGGCCGCTCGCAGCAGCATGCTCATGCCGCGCGGGCTTGTCCCCGCCTGCACCAGCCGGAGCATGTCCACACCGTCGAGCTCGATCCCGAACTCGGCGGGGCTCCGGGTCGCCGCGCAGAGGTCGAGTGCGTAGCGCAGCAGTGTCTCGGATGTGCCTACCGAGGATTGGATGCGCGCGGCGACCTCGTTCAGGTCGCGGAACGGCACGATGCCCGGCTCCATCTCCTCGATCAGCGCGGCGACGTCGTGGTACCGGGTATCGATCATGAGTGCGCGCAGCAGCGCGGGGTCGCCCGGCATCTCGATCGTGATCTCCATGAAGAACCGATCACGCACGGCGGCCGGGATCTCGAACGTCTCCTCGCGCTCGACCCGGTTCCGATCGGCGAAGACCTGCAGGTGGGGGAAGCGGTGCTCCGCGTTGAAGGCGTTCACGCTGCGCTCCGCCATCGCCCGCAGCATGAGCGAGTGGACCTGCGGGCGCGCCCGGTTGATCTCGTTGAAGAAGAAGATGGAGAGGTCGGAGCCGTGCTTGAGCAGCGGCCCCGCATCCACACGCGGCTGGCCGTCCCGGGTGAGGTAGGTATAGTAGACGAGGTCGCTGGGCATCAGGTCGACGGTGCCTTCGACCCGTTCGAACGCACCGCCGATCCCGCGTGCAAGGGTCTGCAGGAGGGTCGTCTTGCCAACCCCTACGTCGCCCTCGAGCAGAACGTGTCCGCGGGCGAGGGTGGCGATCAGCAACAGACGAATGGCCCGCTCCTGACCGACCATGATCCGGTTGGCACTCGCTTCGAGCTGCAGCGCCCGCTCGCGCCACGATTCGATCTCGTTCATCGGTTCACTCATCGGTTCAGCGAAGGGACTCGACCCGGATCGGTGGCCAGTTCGTTCCCGAAGAACGGGACGCCGCCTCGGCCGGAATGGACACGCGAACGATAGCGGCTTGAACTGGCGGCGGAAAGCGTTTGCTCCGGAGGGCTTGGCCGCCCGTGTGCCCGCTGAAGCCGCGTCCGGCACCCGCATTCTCGCCGCCCATCCGGCGCCTCCGTCCGGAGTGTCCCTGCGCTGGCGACGGAGAGCGATTGCTCTGTTGGGATTGACCGCCCTG
>JAKZYK010000068.1:0-4576 GCA_047514485.1 Gammaproteobacteria bacterium | reverse complement strand
GACGACCCGCGTTACGATGCGCTGGTCTGGAAGCATCTCTGACGCTGGTAGGGCTGTGAGACACCAAGAGGCACACGGAGGCGAAAACGAGAGCCGGCGCCAGTGACGGGCGGCGCCTCGACGCGGCCGGGAACTCTTTCGGCGCTTGCGGTGGCGGGGGTCGTGCTCGGGGCGGTCGCGACCTCCTCCAACCCGGTGTTCGTGCGGTTGAGCGACGTGCCAGAGACCGCATCCGCGTTCCATCGCATGGCCTGGGCGCTGCCCGCGTTCGCGGTGTGGGGGCTCGTGGGCGCTTTCGGCACCCGAGGCGTGCCCGCCGGCGGGGGCCGGGACGTACCGGCAGCGCCGGAGCCGCGTCGTTCGCGACGGCTCTTGCGTGCGATCCGGATTCCGTCCGAGCCGCGCGATCGGCGGCTGCTCGTGCTCTGCGGGGTGTTCTTCGCCGTCGATCTCGCGGCGCTCCACGCGGCGGTGAACCTGACGACGGCCGCGAACGCCATCCTGTTTCTCAACGCGCAGCCGATCTACGTCTCCATCGGCGCGTGGCTCCTGTTCGGGGAGCGAATAGGCGCCCGGTTCGCCGGCGCCGCCGCACTCGCGATGATCGGCGCGGTGGTGTTGACATGGACAAGTCTCGACCTCGGGGCCGGGCACGCGCTCGGCGATGCCCTCGGGGTCGTCGCAGGAGTCTGCTACGCTGGCTACCTTCTTGCCGCGAGCCGGCTTCGCACCGAGTATTCGAGCCTGACGATCAACGTCGCGACGTGCCTCGTCGGTGCCCCGCTGCTCCTTGCCGCGGCGCTCGCGAGCGGCCAGCCGATCACGCCGCCGGCGGTGAACGACTGGCTCCTGATGATCGGCCTCGGAGTCGTGGCGCATGCGTGCGGGCAGGGGTTGATCGTGTGGGGACTCGCCCACCTGCCCGTCGCGTTCGCGTCGGTGTCGCTGCTCGTCGCACCGGTCTCCGCCGCCCTGCTCGCATGGCTGCTGCTCGCTGAGCCGCTCGGCCCAATCCAGATCGTGGGCATGGTGGTGGTGCTTGCCGGGGTGCAGCTCGCCTGGCGGGCGCACGACACGGAGAGCAACCGTCGGTAACCGCCCGCGCGTGCGCCGCGGCGGTTCCCTATGCGCCCGGTGTCCCGGAGCCGGCGGAGAATCAGCAATTCCCGCTACGCCCAAGATCGTCCGCGGCATCCCCCCGATCGGATATCCAGGCGGTTGGGATTGCCGCGAATTCGCATCGTGAAATGGTGTCTCAGTGCGTTAGCGGAACTTGCCGGCGAAGAATGCCGGCACTTGACGCATTGACCGCTCACCGTTCAGAGTCGGGCGTCAGTCCCATCGCTGGCGGATGGGAGCGGTACTTCTTCTGATCCCGTCTCGCGGTGTCTTGAGCACCCGGCCGTCCGGCGACGGCATGGTGCGGGGTTCCACCCGGTCGAGAGCCAGCGGGTCGTTTTATCGAGAAGAGCGTGATGAACGCGATACTTCAAAAAGGTCCGGGGCTGCCGCCGGCCCAGGGGCTCTACGATCCCCGTTTCGAGCACGAGAGCTGCGGCGTCGGCTTCGTATGCAACATCAAAGGACGCCCCAGCCGCGGCATCCTGGATGACGCCAAGCACATCAACTGCTGCATGGATCATCGCGGCGGCATCGGCTACGAGCCCAATACCGGGGACGGCGCCGGCATCCTCACGGCGTTGCCGCACAAGCTGCTCGCGCGCTTCGCGCAGGCTGCCTTCGGCCGGCCGTTGCCCGAGCCGGGACGTTACGGCGCCGGCAACGTCTTCCTGCCGCGCGACCCGGCCGAGCGGCGCGGGTGCAAGGAACGCATCGAGGCGACCATCGCGGCGCAGGGCCAGGAGTGTCTCGGCTGGCGCGAGCTGCCACACGACGCCCGAAACGCAGACCTCGGCAGCGCCGCGGTCGCATCCATGCCGCATATGGAGCAGCTCTTCATCGCAGCGGGCGAGGGCTTCGCGGGCGAACGCTTCGAGCGCCAGCTCTACGTCATCCGCAAGCACGCGAGCCGAGACTTGCGTGGCGACGAGCGCCTCGCCGAGCGCGCCGCGCTGTACTTCTGCTCTCTGTCGTCGAAGGTGATTGTCTACAAAGGCATGCTGACGCCGAATCAGCTATTCGATTTCTTCCCCGATCTCGAAGAGCCCGGGTACGAGACCCATCTCGCGATGGTGCACTCGCGTTTCAGCACCAACACCTTCCCCTCCTGGGACCGGGCGCAGCCGAACCGCTTCATGAGCCACAACGGCGAGATCAATACCCTGCTCGGCAACTGCAACTGGATGAATGCCCGTGAAGGCGTGATGCGATCCGAGCTCTTCGGCGACGACCTCGAGAAGCTCTTTCCGGTGGTGGAGCCGGACTGCTCCGACTCCGGCAACTTCGACAACGCGCTCGAGTTCCTGCTCATGACCGGCCGCACCTTGCCGGAAGCGGTCATGATGATGATTCCGGAGGCTTGGCAGCAGCGGCACGACATGTCGCCCGACAAGCGCGCCTTCTACGAGTACAACTCCTGCCTGATGGAGCCGTGGGACGGTCCGGCGTCCATCGCCTTCACCGACGGCAACTGCATCGGCGCGGTCCTGGACCGCAACGGGCTGCGGCCGAGTCGTTACTACGTCACCGACGATGACCGCTGCATCATGGCGTCGGAGGTCGGGGTGCTGCCGGTCGCTGCCGAACGCGTGGTCGAGAAGGGCCGCCTGCGGCCCGGACGGCTGTTCCTGATCGACTTCGAGGCCGGTCGCATGGTGCCCGATCACGAGATCAAGGCCGAGTGGGCCAAGCAGCGCCCCTATGGCGAATGGCTGGCGCGCCAGCGTCTCGAGCTGGCCGATCTCGGTGAGTCGAGGGCCGTCCGGGGCCTAGACGAAGATACGCTGCTCGAACGCATGCAGGCGTTCGGCTACACCACCGAGACCATGCAGTTCATGCTCCTGGACTTGGTGCGCGAACGCCGCGATCCGCTGGGGTCGATGGGTAACGACGCGGCGCTCGCGGTGCTCTCCGACAAGCCGCGCATGCTCTACGACTACTTCAAGCAGCGCTTCGCGCAGGTCACCAACCCGGCCATCGACTCGATCCGCGAAGAGGTGGTCACGTCGCTCGAGTGCTACATCGGGCCCGAGGCCAACCTGCTGGAGGTGACTGAGCACCACGCGCACCGGCTGCGTGTGCCCCATCCCATCCTGTCCAACGAAGAGCTTGCCGCCCTGGCGCGGATCGACGTGCGCGGTTGGCGGGCGTGGATTCTGGACATCACGTTCCCCAAGGGCTCCGGCGAAGCCGGGCTGCGCGAAGCGCTGGCGCGGATCGAGTCCGAGGCCACGCGGGCCATCGACGAGAGGTACAGCCTGCTCGTGCTCTCGGATCGTGAGGCAGGCCCCGAGCGCGTGCCGATCAGCGCCCTGCTCGCCACCGGCTGCGTGCACCATCACCTGGTCCGCACCCACCGGCGCACCCGTATCGGCCTCATCGTCGAGACCGGCGAGGCGCGCGAGGTACACCATCACTGCCTGCTGATCGGGTATGGCGCGGACGCAGTCAACCCCTACCTCGCGTTGGAGTCCCTGTGGTACTCGCGGCGCACCGGGCTGTTCGCCGACTGCGAGCACGTGCGGTGCGACGCCGACGTGGTGGCCGCCTACCGCAAGGGCGTCGCCAAGGGCATTCTGAAGGTGCTCGCCAAGATGGGGATCTCCACCCTGCAGTCCTACAAGGGAGCCCAGATCTTCGAGGCGGTCGGCCTGGGGTCAGAGCTCGTGCAACGGTGTTTCGCGGGTACCGCGAGCCGCGTGGCGGGCATCGGCTTCGCGGTGCTGGCCGAGGAGATGGAACGCCGCCACCGGATCGGCTATCCGGACGGGCCCCTGGATGCGCTGCGCGAGCTGCCCAACCCGGGCGACTTCCACTGGCGCAGCGGCGGCGATCGGCATATGTGGGATCCCGCCGCAATCGGCGATTTGCAGGTGGCCGCGCGCACCAACTCCGAGGACGCCTATTGGCGCTTCGCAAAGCACGCCAACGAACAGAGCACGCGCAACGCCACGCTGCGCGGACTGTTGGAGCTCACGCCCGTCGGGCCGGCCGTCGGTCTCGACGAGGTGGAGCCGGAAGCGGAGATCGTCCGGCGTTTCGCGACCGGAGCCATGAGCTTCGGCTCCATCTCCGAGGAAGCCCACCAGACGCTGGCCGTCGCCATGAACCGCATCGGCGGCAAGTCGAACACCGGCGAAGGCGGCGAGGACCCCGAACGGTTCGTTCCCCTGCCTAACGGCGACTCGCGCCGCTCCGCCATCAAGCAGGTCGCGAGCGGCCGGTTCGGTGTCACCATCGAGTACCTGACCCACGCCGACGAGCTCCAGATCAAGATCGTGCAGGGCGCGAAGCCCGGCGAAGGCGGGGAGCTGCCGGGACGCAAGGTCGACGACAAAATCGCCAGGATCCGCTACTCGACCCCGGGCGTCGGACTCATCAGCCCGCCGCCGCACCACGACATCTACTCGATCGAGGATATGGCCCAGCTCATCCACGATCTGAAGAACGCGAACCC
>JAKZYK010000067.1:0-16158 GCA_047514485.1 Gammaproteobacteria bacterium | reverse complement strand
AGCGAAGCCTCGGCTCGAAGGCACGCAGCGCCTCGGCAATGTAGCCCGCCACCCGGCGCTTGTTGTCGAGCGAGCGGCGCGTGATCGAGTCGAGCGAAGGAAGGCCGAAGGCCAGGACTCGATAGCGCGAGGAGGATTCCTTGATTCGGCGCGCGCTCAGGACGTCGGCGATGTCGCGTGCGAGGCGCTCCGGGACGGATTCCGTCCCGGCGCCCTCGAGCCGATCGAACAGCGACAGAGGCATGGCAGCGGACGGGCTCAGGCGGGCGTGGGCGGAAGCTCCGCAACCAGGCGAAGCGAGGCGGTCAGCTCCTCGAGCTGGAAGTGCGGCCGAAGATGCGCGATCGCCTCGTACACCCCCGGCTTCCCCGCCACGTCGCGCACCACGATCCGCGCCTCGCGCAGCGGATAGCGCGCCTTCACCCCGTGGCTCGCCCCGTCGTCGGCGGTGACGTACTGGCCGATCCACCGGTTGAGGAACGCCTCGGTATCCTGCCGCGACGTGAACCCGCCGACCCGGTCGCGCATGATCGCCTTCAGATAATGCGCAAAGCGTGCGCAGGCCAGGATGTAGGGCAGACTCGCCGAGAGCCGCGAATTCGCGTTCGCCTCCGGCTCCACGTACGTCTTCGGCCGGTTCACGGTCGAGCCCGAGAAGATCACCGCATAGTCGGTGTTCTTCGCATGCGACACCCCGATGATGCCCTGGTCGGAGAGCTCCTTCTCGCGCCGGTCCGTGATCGCGGTCTCCGTCGGGCACTTCGTCACCCTCGCCCCCGAGAGCGACTCGAAGGTGTGCAGCGGAAGGTCCGCAATCTTGCCCCCGGTGTTGGTGCCCCGAATCGCGCACGGCCACCCGTAGCTGGCGAACGACTTCATGACGGCCCCTCCCAGGTCCCATGACGCGCCGCCCCACAGATACTTCGAGTGGTCCTCCCCGTCGACCTCCTCGACGAAGTCGAACCCCTCGACCGCGGCCCCGTTCGGACCGCCCCAGGGCAGGCGCTGCAGCACCCGAGGGGCGGTGAGCACGAGATAGCGCGAGTCCTCGTGGTTGCGCAGGCTGTTCCACGGCGCCATCTCGCTAGTGGCGAAGATCTTGGCGATGTCGATCGGACGGTCCAGGTCGGTGAAGGAGTCCAGGTCGAGCATGTCGGGGCTGACGTTGGCGATGAACGGCGCGTGGGCGGCGGCGGCCACCGACGAGACCTCCTTGAGGAAGTTGATGTCGCGCGGCGAGCGCCCGAACTCCATGTCGCCGATGATGAAGCTGTAGGGGGCGCCGCCGAGGGTGCCGAACTCGCGCTCGTAGATGTGCTTGAACATCAGCGACTGGTCGAAGCCCGGGGCGCGGGCGAAGTCCTTCTCGATCTCGGAGCGTTTCGCGTTGAACACCCGCACCCGCATCGAGGTCGAGAGCTCGTTCTTCGTCACCAGCTTGTGCAGACTGCGCCAGCTCCCCTCGAGGCGCTGGAACTTCGCGTCGTGCAGCACTTCGTTGACCTGCTCGGTCACCAGGCGGTCGATGGCGGCGATGCGCGCCGCGATGGCCTTGCGCGAGGTGCCGTCGAGAGCGACGCCCGCCTGCACCGCCTCCTCGATGAAGCCTCGCAGCATGCTGCGGGCGGAGTCGACCTGGTGCTCGTCGCGCACGAGGCGGCCGTCTTCGAAGATCCTGTCGAGTAGCGTGCGCGGCGTGTCGTCCGCAACCTGCTCACGCTGCAGTGTGGGTTCATTCACGGTAGAGCCCTCCGGTTGTTGTTACAGGAAGCCACGACGCTACGCGGTGTCGTCGGGGCTGCCGTCGTCCTCGGCAAGGCCGAGCTCCGCGCGCAGCTGCGACTGCTTGGTCTCGTCGGCGAGGATGTCGCCCAGGATGCCGTCGAGGTTCTCGCTCGACTCGACCTTGCCGTACAGGTCCGCCAGGAGACTGCGGGTCTCCAGGAGCTTGCGCGTTTGCGGGATCTGCATCGCAACGCCAAGGGGAGAGAAGTCGTCGAGGGAGCGGAAGTTGAGCTCGGCGCTGATGAGCGAGTCTTCCTTGCCCGAGATCTTGTCGTCGACGGCGACCTTCACGGTCGGGGCGATCCGCGCCATCAGCGGCTCGACGCCGTCGGGCTCGACCTCGACGAACTGTCGCTGGGCGTAGGCCACGGGGTCGCTCCCGTCGCCCGAGAGGTCGGAGACGACGCCGGCGACGAGGGGGAGCTCGCGGCTCTCCGTCGCGCCGCCGTCCTCGACGTCGTAGCGGATGTGAACGCGCGGTGCGCGCTGGCGCCCGATGCGCCTCTGCGTTGAGTCGTCAGCCATGGTGTGTCCTCCTGAATGTTCGTGAGTGAGAAACGGAGCCGGAAATGTTCATCGGGGCGAAACCGCTACAAAGCCGCGCCCGAAGGCGGCGGCCTCAGGGGTGCATCGACCGACGGGCCGCTCGAGGCCCGGCGCGAAGGCGCTGGAGTGTCAACAAGGCGAAGCTGGTCACCGCCCTGCGACGGCTGGAATCGCAACAGGAGCTCCTCCGTCGTCGTGAGATCGACATGGCGCAGCCGGTCACCGCCCTTCGATGGGGCCGGCAGCACCAGAGGGAAGGCCGGAGCACGAAGCGCGGCGCCGCCGCGGTGCTCGAACCGAGCGCTGATGCGCAGATCGTGCCGGGCGCTTGCCGCGTCGACGAGGAATCCCGAGAAGGACCACATCCCGAGGGGGTCCAGACTGGAGAGCGCCCGGATGAGGGCGCCATTGCCGGGATACGCGACCCGGCGCTCGAGTCCCGACGCGTCGGTCGCATCGGCAAAGCGAAGCGGAGAGTCCTTCGCCAGGCGAAGCCGGACCGCGAACGGGGAGCCGTATCGCCAGGTGTAGACCCCATCCTCGTCGGGCTCGGGCCCCTCCACCGCGAAGCCGATGATGTGCCGCGCGTTCAGCTCTTCAGCGCGCCTCGCCCGCCACTCGAGGCGGAACTCGACGGCGAGCGGGTCGGACTCCACGTTCCAGAATCTCGCGGTCTCGGCAAAGAGCGCGCTGTAGCGTCCTTCGATTTGCGAGAGCGCGTCGGTGCCCGCCCGCACGCGTTCGACGAAGGTCGAGAGCTTGGCAGTGCCTGCCTCGGGAGCGTCGGGCGACGCCGTGTAGGGCCAGAGCGAGACGAGGTGTGTCTCGTAGTAGGAAACGAGCGCATCGTAGACCCGGCGCGTGCCGGCGAGTCGAAGCGCATGGCACACCCGGGCGCGATCGGCAACGTAGCGCGCGAATGCCCGGGCAACGTAGTCGTCGCGCACGCCCGCATGGGTCGAGCGCTCTGCCGCGCACGCATCCACCGGATTCTCCGAATAGGCGCGCACCATCCCGGAAAGCGCCGAAATGGCCGAGACCGGGTCGCCCGAGCGGTAGCCTTCAAGGTCGCGGCCGATCTGTGTCCACTCCAGCGCGAGGAATTCGCCGGCCGACGCCGCCACCGCCGCGTTCGACTTCGCATACTGCTCGTAGATCCGTTCGAGCGCCGACACGCCTCGTTCGAAGCGGCGAACCATCGCCTGCCGGTCGGCTCCCGCATCGAAGTGGATGGCGAGCGGGTCGCGGGTCTCCAGCACATCGGCACCCGCCCCGAGCACGGTGAGCGCAACCCGTGACCGGATTGCGAGCAGTGCATCGCTCTCGGCCGACGCGTCGTGTTCGGAGAACCAGGTCGCGATCTCGTCGAGTGCCTCGATCCCCGTCTCGAGCTCGGAGAGGGCCACTGTGAGCCGTTCCTCGTAGGCCGACCGGTCGAAGGGCCTCGCGGCTCGCTCGACCGCGTTGAGCGTCCCCGGCAGAACCTCCGCCTCCACCTCGGCAACCGTCGCGGCGAATGCGTCGAACGGAAGCCCCCGGGGAATATCCGAGACGAGTCGGTCGAAGCCTCGGAGCCGCCTTCGCGCGCGAAGCACGTCCGGCACGTCCAGCGTGAGCGCACCATGCGGCAGGATGTCGGGCGGCGGGGGCAACTCTGCAACCCCCAGTCGCTGAAAGCCCTCCAGGAGCGAGAGCCACGCGCTCGTCGGGGGCGAAAGAGCGAGCGAGGACTGTGCCCCCCCCGAGGCGCCGGCGCTCGAACGAACGAGAATCGGGCCGAGCCCCGGCGCGGTGAAGGTGGTGGCGGCCTCGCGCGCCGTAATCCGGATGGCGCTCACCGCCGCCTTCGCCTCCACCGTCGCACCGGTGCCGAGCACCGCCATCCCGACCGACCGGCCGTAGATCCATGACTCGTACCGGTAGTCCGAAGTGTCCTTCGCCGCCGTGATCCAGCGCTGCGCGGAGTCGGAGAGCGACTGCCGCAGCGCGATGAGCGCGCGATATCGCCGATGCCAGTCCGCGCGTTCGTCCGCCACCACCTCCGCCGCGGCGGTAACCGGGCCGTTGGTGTAGACGCCGTGCGCCCAGAGCGACATCGTCTCGACGAACCGATCGCGCACCAGCGTCGAGAGATACGCCACGTCGAGCCCCCCGTCCTCGGGAGCAGGCACCGTCGCCAGGCTGAGTCTGAGGGCCCGCTCCGGGCGATCGGGCCACGCGGAGACCTGATCGCCGAACGCGTCGGCGAGAAGCCTCGAGAGATCCACCTGCTCGGGCTCGTCGGCGAGCCCGTCCCAGGCGACGAGCCACTCCCCGGCACGGCGTGCCCGCACGAGCCACGCCCGCGCATCCTCGACCGGCACCAGGTCGGCCTCGATCTTCTCGGCGAGCGCAGCGGCAAGCGGACGAAGAAGATAGGCCTCGAACAGGGCGGCCCCCAGGTCGCGAGGCGCCCGCGCGTCGGGCAGGAGCGCGGCGAGCGGCGCGAGTGGCAGGAATCCCGACATCTCGGAGAGCCGCATCGCCGAGCGCACCACGCGGTACACGCGCGCCGGATTCGGAACCGTGTCGACGTCGGTCAGCACCCATGTGGTGCTCGCCTCGCGCTCGGCCGTCTCCACCGCCGAGTGCAGGTCAAGGGACCGGTGGAGCAGAGCCATCGCGGTATAGACCGAGAGCGCAACGAAGCCGACGCATGCGGCATAGAGGACCCGCGAAGAGACGGCCGTCGTGCGCGCAGGGCGGGTGAGCGAGGTGCTCTGCGAAACCGCCGCCGCAAGCCCCGCACCGCCCAACGCGAGCGAGGCGAAACGCACTGACGGAGAGGGGACGGCGCCGATGGCCCGGTCGAGCTCGGAGGCGAGCTCGCGAGAGCGTGCCCCAACAAGCTGTTCGAGCCCCTCGCGCGACCCGCCTCCGAGCCACCATCTCGAGGCGTCGCGCAAGAGCGCATCGCACAGCGAGCGGCCGTCGGGGCGCGCGCGGCCGAACAGCGCCCACACCGGCGCGCGCGATGGGCTCGAGACCACGACGTGCAACGCAAGCTCGAGTCCGCACGCGCGTGCGAAGGCACCCGTGCGTACCAGTGCATCGGCCGGTACGGATTCGTCCCGCACCACCACCGCTGCGGCATCCAGCGCCCTCGACCAGGGAAGGGAACGCCCGAGGGTACGCAGATCGGCGAGCGAGGCCTGCGAGGCGTCGACCAGCACGAGCCCGTCCCGGGCCGCAATCCCGAAGGTGGCGGGCGCCGGGGCGACGGCGCCGAGGCCCGCGCACAGGTCGCCGAAGCTCCCTTCGTTCGCCACCACGACGATACGCAGCGCATTCTCGCCCGCCGTGCGCCGCGCCTGCGCAAGGGCCGAGCGAAGCGGCATGCGTGACCGCGAGGCCCATCCCGTGGCAACGCGCGGAAGCGCACCGAGGCGTCGCTCGCGCCGCGCCGCGCCACGCTCGCGCCCGAGAGCGAACGTGGTCTTGACCAGCCACAACAACCCCTTGGCGAGCAGAACCAGCAGCTTCCAGACGAGCCAGATCGCCACGATGACGACGACGATCGCCAGGACGACCAGAATGACGAAGACGACGAGCTCGAACACTCCCCCTGCGAGGAGCCGGGCGGCGAAGTCGACGACGTTGGCGGTGAACTCGCTCAGCACTGCCCGACCTCCGGGACGGGCGTCCCGTCGGGACAGCGCTCGATGCGCGGCACGGGACCGGAGGTGGGTCCGATCCCGTGGATGAACTCGCCGGACGGTGCGCCCGGGGGGAGACCCGCCCGCAGCCGCTCGGCGATTGAGGCGCTATGGAGGAAGGAATCAGCCGTAATGCCGTACCACAGCACCGGGCCCCCCAGGAGCCAGACCAGGAACGCGATGACGGCAAGCGCTCGGGGAGAGACGGCGGAGCGCGCGGGCCGGTCGGCGGCGGGCGGGAGCGCGAACGTGCGCCGGTCGGCGGGGCGAACGCTCGCGGTCGCCTCCTCGAGCGAGGCCACCAGGGCGGAGAGCCCCACGGGGTCGCCACGAAGCGACCCTTCGAAACCTGCGCGAAGCAGGGCGAGGTAGAGAGGGGCGAAGACCGAGGAGTCCTCCATCGCCTTCACCCCGGTCTCGTGCTCCGCGTCGGAGAGCGCTGCCGCCCGGGCTCTGCGCACCACCTCCTGTCCCGCAAGCGCGGTGTCGTAGAGCTCGGTCTCGAGCAGCCGCGCCCGCCAGCGCTCGATGGCGCCGGTCGGGTGGTGGAGCATCCGCTCGTCGGCGAGCGCCACGAGCGCATAGGCGAACGCCTTCGACGCGCTCTGATCGCCGCGCACCGCGGCGGGCAGCGAACGCACCGCGGAGTCGACCCCCTGGATCAGACGCCGGCGGGTCGCCTCGACCGCGTTCCCGGCGACGTGGGTGTCGACAGGTTTGCCGTCGGTGCCCAGCAGCACCGCGACCAGAGCGCTCTCCTGCTCGGCGAGGAGATCGATGAACGGGACGGCCGAGAGCGCGACCACATACCCGGTGCTCACCTCGGACCTCCCGCCCAGCTTGCCGAGCGTGCCGAGCCGAGCGTCGAGTAGGTCGCGTCAGGCGACTCACCGTCAACATTGCCTTCGAGCTCGGGAACGAAGATGAGGAACGACACGTCGCCGGGGGGAGGCGTCTTGGCAGCGAGCGCAAGGTTCGGGGAACCCGACCGCCAGGCTATGTCGTCGCTCACGCGATACAGCGCGAGGAGCGGACCGCTCGAGACCCCGATCTGCGGGTCGCGGGGAACGGGCTCCCGGGCACACCCGGCCACTCTGCGGTTGAGTGCCTCCTCGATCTTGTCCGGGGCGGCAAGGGCAGCTCCTTCGAGCCACCTGCGGGCAGCCATGAGGTCGGAGGCGCGCGCCGCCTCCACGCCGAGGGAGAGCTGTCCGCGAGGCAGACCTTCGGCCACGAAGCGCCCATCGTCACCGACGACGCGGAATACGCTTGCCCGAAACGGAAGCCCGAGCCGGGAGGCAGTGGCCTGGGCAGAGCCGAGGATCGTGCGAAGCGACCCCCGCTGGTCGGCCGGATTCCACGGGTCGGAGAGCGGATCGAAGACTCCCGCCGCCGCCCTGACCCCCAGCGCCAGGCGCCGTGCCTCGATCCCCAGCCTGCCGGGCGTGACGAACGGCGAGGCGAGGTAGGCCTCCATCACACCCACCCCCTGCACTAGTAGAGCCGAGACCGTCGCAAGGCGCCGTGCCGCCGCGCGCTCCTCCGCGCCGGGCATCCGAAGCGTCGTCATGAACCCCGCCGCGAGTCCCGCGAGCCCGGCCAGCGCCTCCGCCGCATCGGTCCTCAGGGGATGGTCGGGACCGACGAGAAGCGCCGGAGGCGACCACTGCGAGTTGAGGCTCCACACTCCTCGGTGCGAGACCATCCGGGCAATGGGCAGGGTGCGCTCGGAAGGCGCCGCCTCGCCCGAGCGCAGAGCCGGAGCGGAGTCGCGTGACTCCGACGCGATGTGGAAGGAGAGCGAGCCGCCCGGAGCATCACCAATGGCGGGAAGCTTCTGCACGAGCGCTGCGGCCGAGAAGAACGTGCCCGAAGGGAATACCCCCGCGCAACGGACGCGGAGCTCGCCGGATGCGAGCGCCGTCTCGTCGACGACCGCATCGAAGAACCCCCAGGGCCAGGGTTCGCCGACCGCCGCGGCGAGGAAGGCGAGAAGCTCGGTGCGCGTATCGCTCCGCACGAAGTGCTCCGCCTGAAGCTGGTATACGCGGCTCCAGTCGACCGGGTCGGGAGGACGCGGAAATTGCAAGGTAAACCTCCTGTCTTAGCTGAGAGACGAAGTCACGGGGCCGACCCGAGAGGCACGATCAAAACGCTTGGCCCGCATTTCTCATCAATGGCATTCTGTGAGGCGACGCAAGGTTGATCACGGACTCGCTTGACCCGCGGTCATTCTCGTCACGCCGTACGCGAAACGCCCGGCGTATCCCCCGATATGGCTGTCGAACCACCGCCTCCAACCCGCGTCCAGGCGTGCGAGTTGCGTCGAACGACTTGAAGGGGTCCCGCAGGAACTGAACCCGCAGGCGCATCTGGGCACAGTCCTGCGCACTCCGACCACGCTGGTGTCCCGTCCTTCGAGCGTTGTGGTCGTTGCGCGTACACGATGCCCTGAGCATCCTTGCTTGACGCCTCAGAAGACTCCCGGAAGCGATGCGCCGTAACGTAAGCCAATTGATATGAGTTGATCAAGAAGATTTCAATAGAACCCGAAAATGTTCTTTATCGATATTTCGGACAATCTAAAACTGCGCAGTTCCGGGACAGCATTCGGGCACCACTGGAGTTGATTTCCGTGTCCGTAGACACCTTCAGACTGCGCATGGGACGTGCCAGATGGGAGGAACGCGCGGGTGGAGAGGTCGACCAGCTTCTCGAACGCGTCTTCGTCGTCTGGAGTCGAAACGCGTACGCGTACGGTCATGGCAGGTGCAAACTTGTCTGGTCCCCCGAAGGCGGACCCTCGGGGGAGCAAGGTGACGGGGATCGGGTTCCGCTTGGTCCTGAAGTCGACCCGTCGAGCTACTTGATCATCGAAAAGATGATCGACGGCACCAATGGCTCACCAGACGGCTGGATCGCTTCGATGCAAATCGCCGCCTCCGGGTTGTTCGCCGACATCACTACTTCCAGCGTATGCCCGGCCTCCAAGGGGACGATGCCCTGCGAAATGATGACGTCCTTGGCCCGACTGCCCTCGCCCTGGCAGAGCTGGACATTGGAGTTGGCGACGTCGACGCCGTTGACCCGCAGCCACAATGGGCGCTAGCACCCGTAGCGCCACCACCAAGCGAGCTCGCGCAGCGAGCGGAACCAAGCGAGCTCGCGCAGCGAGCGGAACCGCCCGGCGAAGCTGCGCGTCATCGACCCGCACATCCACCGCCGCACCCTGGAGCAGCGGCGATTCAAAATGGCTGCGAAACACCGATTCCGCTGCCGCCCCAACGGCGTACACCGTGGGCCGCGAAATCTCATACGTCTCACTCAGCGCCGTCTTCTGCGAAGCAGATCCCTCGACTCGTCGAGCAACAAGGAACGCTGAACGGACTCGTCGAAGGTCTCCGGCACGCCATCCCCTCCCCGCGAGACTGAGTTCCAAGTTCGTCCATCGCGGTCCCTGTTCGCGGTCGACTTCATTTGCAGTCCACCATCCGCCTCGGCGCACATCGCGACTGGCACGACTACGAAGCGCACCTGGCGCTCAATATCGAGGGGATGTACAACAGGCTCAGATGCATCGGCGCGGGAATCGAGGGATCGGGATCGATGCGTGAGCTTTTCGGCAAGCCTCGCCGCCCGCGAACCGGGTCGATCAATTGAGCGCGCTTCAAGATACGTTTCTGCTTGGCTATCGACGCCCGGGCGCGTCGCGTGCGTCGCGCGCGCCGCTCGTCGACGATTCGACGCGTGATCCGATCTGCCCAGAGACCGGCGGGGTGCTCGAGGCGATCTACGACCTCGATGCGGCCGGAGCTGCGCTCGATCGCGATTCCTTCGACGGTGGCGCTCGAATGTGGGGCTGGGGAGCGCTCCTGCCGGTGCGGGATCCGGCCAAGGTGTGTTCGCTCGACGAAGGCGGTACGCCGCTGCTGCACAATCGCCGTCTCGGAGAGGCGCTCGGTATCGAGTGGCTCTACTTGAAGGACGAATCCCGGAACCCGACCGGGTCGTTCAAGGACCGCGGCTCGAGCGTCACCGTCAGCAAGTGCCGCGAGGTCGGACATCGTGGGCTGACCGTCGCCTCGTCGGGCAATCTCGCGTGCTCGCTCTCGAGCTACGCGGCAGCCGCGGGCCTCGAGTTTCACGGCTTCGTCCGCGACGACACCACCGCGACGAATCTTCTCCACGGGCTCATCTCGCAGCAGCATTTCTACATCGTCCCCGGCGATATGCTCGAAGGAATCGCGCTCGCGGCAGCGGTCGCGAAGCACTACCACTTCTTCCACGCAGCGCAGCCCTACAATCTCTTTCGCGTCGAGGGAAAGAAAACCCTCGCGTTCGAAATCTGTGCGCAGCTCGGCTGGCGCGCACCGGATCGGGTGCTCGTCCCGACCTCCGGATGTACCAATGCACTCGCGCTCCACAAGGGGTTCTCCGAACTGCGCGCGCTCGGCTGGATAGCGACGGTGCCCGCGATCGACCTCGTCCAGGCCGAGGGATGCGCCCCGGTCGTCGATGCGTTCGAGGCCGGCGCGCCGGTTGCGCGATCGCGCGGGCCCGGTACCGCGCTGCTCGGCATGGGGCACCCGCATCCCTCGGCCGGCGATGCCGCGGTCGGGGTCATGCGCGTCACCGGCGGCGTCGGCTACCGCGTGGCGGATCAGGCGGCGTTCGAGGCGCAACGCCACGTGGCGAAGCTCGAAGGGCTGTTCCTTCAGCCCGCAAGCGTGACGCCAATCGCCGCACTCGCCGCGCTCGATGAGACCGCGCGTGCCCGCATGCGCGGGCAGATGATCGTCTGGATCGGGACGGGGACCGGCAAGAATCAGATCGAAGCGCCGCTCGCTCAGTGTTCGCAGCCGCCGCGGCTCGGCGATCTCGATGCGTTTGCGAAGCTCAATCCGACCCTCGCCGATGCGAACGCGTCGACGTGACCGGCGCGCCCGACACCATCACCGTCGAGGTCATCGGGCGCCGGCTCGTGGCCGTCGCCGACGAGATGTTCGCGACCCTGGTCCGCGCGGCGTACTCGCCGAACATTCGTGAGCGCCGGGACTGCTCGGTCGGCGTATTCGACGCCGGCGGGAACCTGATCGCCCTGTCCGCCATCGGGCCGATTCACCTCAGCTCGCTCATGGGGCTGGTGGAGAAGCTGACGGTCGAGTTTCCCCGCGACGCTCTCGCGCCCGGCGACTGCTTCATGACCAACGACCCCTATGTCGGCGGCGGCTCGCATCTTCCCGACATCACGCTGGTGAGCCCGGTCTTTCACGACGGCGACCTCGTGGCGTTTGTCGCGAACCTCGCCCATCACTCCGATGTCGGCGGCCGGGTGCCCGGCAGCGAGAGCGCGGACTGCACCAGCATCTATCAGGAGGGGCTGCGGATCCCGGTGGTGCGCATCGTTCGCGACGGTGAGCTCGTGCGCGACGTCTTCGCGTTTCTCGCGTTGAACTCCCGCACCCCGCGCGAGCGCGAAGGCGATGTCCGCGCCCAGCTCGCCGCGAACCGCACCGGATGTGAACGGGTCGAGGCGCTCTTCCGGACCTTCGGTGCACCGACGGTGTGCGCCGCGATCACCGAGCTGCTCGACCACGCGGAGCGCCGGGTGAGGACGGCGATCGCGTCTGTTCCAGACGGTGTGTACACCCACGAAGAGTTGCTCGACAACGATGGTGTCGAGGCGCGACTCACGCCGATGCGGGTCGCGGTGACGGTGGCCGGCGATCGCATCCGATTCGATTTCTCCGGCACCGGCGATCAGGTTGCGGGGGCGCGCAACATGACGATGCTCGCGACCCTTGCCGGCGTGTACTACGCGATCAAGGCCCTTCTCGATCCGGACCTGCCGGTCAATTCGGGTTACTACCGCGCGATCGACGTCGAAGCTCCCCGCGGGTGTCTGTTGAATGCCGAGCCGCCGGCCGCGGTGGGCGATCGCGCGGCAACCGGCAACATCCTCGGCGATCTGATCTTCGGCGCGTTCGCGAAGGCGATCCGCGAGCGGGCATCGGCCGGATGCGGACCCTACGCGGGCGTCGTCGCGAGCGGCCACGATCCGCGCAATGGCCTCTACTTCGTCGACTACGAGACGTTCGCCGGCGCGTCCGGCGCGTTGCACGATCTCGACGGGCGAGACGCGGTACGGGTACACGTTTCGGGATCGGCAAATCTTCCCATCGAGGCAGTCGAGCAGGAGTACCCGCTCGCGGTGCTGCGCTACGAGCTGCTCGAGGACTCCGGCGGCGCCGGCGAACACCGCGGAGGTCTCGGCACGCGGCGCGACATCATGGCGCTGGGTGATGATTGCCGGCTCTCGGGCCGTGGGCTTCGATTCCAGGAAGGTGCACGCGGTGAGATCGGCGGGCGGCCGGGGCGCGTCGGCCGATTCGTGCTCCATCCCGACACTGAACGCGAACGCTCGCTCGACGCCGCCTTCTCCGAGCTCACGTTGGCGCGCGGCGACGTGATACGTCTCGAGACGGCGGGCGGTGGCGGATACGGCCCCCCGCATGCGCGCCGGACCGATCGAGTGCTTCGTGACGTGCTCGAAGGGCGGGTGTCGGCACGCGCGGCGCGTACCGAGTACTGCGTCGAGATCGACGGCGGCTCGATCGACGAAGTCGCGACCGCGGCGCTGCGCACCGATCGCGCTCGATGAGTGCATCGGCTCGCTACGCGCTCGGGATCGATGTGGGTGGTACGCATACCGACATCGAGCTCGTGGCCATCGGAGGTGGTGAATCCTACCGGCACAAGATTGCGTCCACGCCCGATGATCCCGCGCGCGCGGTCACCGAAGGAACGCGCGAGATCCTTGCGCTGTCGCGGATCGCGCCCGAGCAGATCGTCTACTTCGCGCACGGCACCACGGTCGCGACGAATGCGCTGGTTCAAGGCCGCACCGCCTCGACCGCCCTGGTCACCACACGCGGTTTTCGCGACGTGCTGGAGATCCGCCGCCAGCGTCAGCCGCACCTCTACAACCTGAGGGTCGAGAAGCCGGCGCCACCAGTCCCGCGGCATCTTCGCTACGAGATCGGTGAGCGGCACTATCTGTTCGGCCGCGACGACGTCGAGCCGGACCCGCACGAGATCGAGAGCCTGGCCGCCGCGCTTGCCGCGGCCGGGGTCGAGGCGGTTGCGGTGTGCTTTCTCCACAGCTATGACGACCCGACGCACGAGCGAAGCGTCGGGGCGCAGTTGCGCCAGGCGTTGCCCGGCGTGTTCGTGTGCCTGTCATCGGACGTGGTGCCGGAGCCGCACGAGTACGAGCGCACCAGCACGACTGCGATCAACGCCTGTCTCGGCCCGGTGATGAGCGGTTATCTCGCGCGAATCACGACCGGTGCGCGCGGCAACGGCCTGGTCGTCGAGCCGACGATCCTGCAATCGAACGGTGGTGTGGCGTCAGCCGACGATGCCGCCATGCTTCCGGCGCGGGCGTTGGCATCAGGTCCCGCGGCGGGAGTGATGGGTGCACTCGGGGTCGCAGACGCGGTCGGTCTCGATGATGTGATCACGTTCGATGTCGGCGGCACGACCGCTGACGTCTGCCTCGTCGAGCGCGGCACGCCGCTCGTTGCGTCGGAGCGCGAAGTCGCCGGCTATCCGGTCCGCTTCCCGATGATTGACGTGCATTCGGTCGGAGCCGGTGGCGGGAGCATCGGGTGGATCGACAGCGGAGGATTCATGCACGTCGGCCCCCGGAGCGCCGGCGCGGCTCCAGGTCCGGCCGCATACGGTCGTGGCGGCGAGTTGCCGACGGTGACCGACGCCTGTCTCGTATTGGGCCATCTGAGCCGGAACGGGCTGCTCGCGGGACGCTTGCCGCTCCACATCGACGCCGCACGCCGGGCTATCGAAACGCGAATCGCGGAGCCGCTCTCGATGTCGGTCGAAGATGCGGCGGCGGGGATGCTCACGCTGCTCAACGAGAACATGGTGCAGGCGGTGCGGGTGATCTCGGTCGAGCGTGGATTCGATCCACGGTGTTTCGCGCTCGTTGCTTTCGGTGGCGCCGGACCGCTGCTGGCAGGCGCACTCGCGCGCGAGCTGGCCATCGAGACGGTGCTGATTCCGCCATGCCCCGGACTCCTGTGCGCGCAAGGGTTGCTGGTGGCGGACGAGCGCACCGATTTCGCGAGGACGCGGATCATGATTCTCGATGCATCGCGCGCGGCCGAGTTCGACGCGATACTCACCGGCCTCGAAGCGCAGGCGACCGCGTGGTTCGATGCCGGCCGCATCCCGCGCGAGGATCGTCGCCTCACGTTCACGGCGGATCTGCGCTACGACGGCCAGAGTCACCAGCTTCGGGTCGGGGTCGAGCGCGCTCGAGGGGCCAGCAGCATCCATGCGGTGCTCGATGCGTTCCACGCCGAGCATCGACGCGAGTACGGATTCGAAGCCGATGCGCCGGTCGAAGCGGTCACCTTTCGAGTGACGGCGAGCGCCGCGACCCATCGCATCGATGTGTCCCGATCGGTGGCCGATGCCGCGTCAGGGCAAGGTGCGACGGTTCGATCGGTGCGGTTCATCGGCGCGACCAACGCTGTCCAGTGCCAGGTCGTCCCTCGCGCCACGCTTCGCCCGGGAACGATTGCGCACGGCCCGTTGGTCGTCGAACAGATGGATGCGACGACGGTCGTGGCGCCGGGCGAACGACTGGAGATCGACGGGTCGGGGGTCATGGTGCTCCGCATCGCGCCGACCGGGTGAACAGCGCTGCCCTGTTTCGTACCTCGGCGCGGTGCTGGTGAGCACGCGCATTCGCTTCCACGCCGGGGCTCGCCGAGAACCTGATAGCATCGCCAAGGCGGCCGTGTGACCGATTCTCCGAGCCATCCACAATGGTCGGGAACGAAACCACCGGCCCAAAGGTCGTCTCACAACCAGACGGAGGATCTCGACATGCGCACTATGAAGGCAGTGGCCACGGCCGGATTACTGTTGGTGATGGGCACGTCGGTCGCGGCGGACCATCCGATGGGGTTTTTCGTTACCAGTGTGGGTATGGGCAAAGGCGGAGATCTGGGCGGGGTTGCCGGTGCGGATGCACATTGCGCGATGCTGGCCAAGGCCGCCGGGTCGAGCGGGCGAACGTGGCGGGCTTATCTGAGCACGCAGGCTGAGGGCGACGAGAAGCGCGGCAAGTCGGCGCGGGATCGGATCGGGGCCGGGCCTTGGTACAACGCGAGAGGAGAGCTGATTGCCAGTGACCTCGATCAGCTTCATCTGAGCCCGAATATCGTCAAGCGCACTGCCCTCGACGAGAACGGCAACCGGGTCAACGGGCGCGGTGACAAGCCGAACCGGCACGACATCCTCACCGGATCCAAGGACGACGGAACGACCTATTTCCCGTGGGAGAAAGGCGACCACACCTGCAGCAACTGGACCAGCTCCGGCGAGGGCAGCGCCCAGGTCGGGCATCATGATCGGCATGGCGGAGGCAATACCTCCTGGAACTCGGCCCATGGATCACGCGGCTGCAGCCAGGAGAACCTGGTCTCGACCGGCGGCGCCGGACTGCTGTATTGCTTCGCGGCCGACTGACTCCGATCGATCAGGCCTTGCGCGCGTTGCCTGCCACTGCCAGAGAGACCGAACATGTTCGTACGCACTCCAGACGACGTGATTGCGGCTGGACGATTGAAGGAACTTCAAGGGGGCGACACGCGTTCGGCCCGCTACCTGACCGCGGCCGACGGCATGGGGTTCTCGTTCCACGTCAATCGGTGTCGGGCCGCCCCCGCCCATCTCCTCTGGTACAAGCATCACTGGGAGGCGAACTACATCATCTCCGGCAAGGTCAAGGTCACCGACCTCACCAGCGGTGAGTGGTGGCTCGTCGAGGCTGGCGATCTCTACCAGGTCGGCCCGAATGACCGTCACTATTTCGAGGTTCTTGAGGACGACCAGCACGTGAGCGTGTTCTGCCCCGCATTGCATGGCGACGAGACGCACGACGCCGACGGCAGCTACTCGGCGAGCGGGCCGGTGCCGGAAACGGAGCGACGGATGTTTGTGAAACGGGTCGGCGAGATGCGCGCGAACGGAGAGGAAATGGTGGTCGCGAACGGCGGTGCGCGCACCGTGCGCGCCCTGACCGCGGCCGACGGCATGGGGT